>DASVMB010000043.1:0-10084 GCA_036384575.1 Bacillota bacterium | reverse complement strand
CTCCCGAGAGCTACCGCAACCAAAGTTTTTTCCGGCAACCAAGATATCGCCGGGTCGCACTTTAGCGGGAAATCCCGGGTCGGCGTCTTCCATACAGTGGAGGGCCAACTCCCGGGGATCGCTGGTATTCAGGTAACGGGCGGGAATAATCAGGTCGGTATTGATATCGCTACCGAAGGTCCAGGCGTTTCCATGGAATAAACTCATGCTCCTACCTCCTCGGGGCCAGCAATGGCTCCAGTTATCGCCGAAGCGGCGGCAACAGCCGGGCCGGCCAGATAGACTTCGCTACCGGGATCACCCATTCGGCCTACAAAATTACGATTGGTAGTGGCCAATGCCCGTTCACCTTTGGCCAGTATTCCCATATGT
The DNA here is from genome assembly GCA_036384575.1 of Bacillota bacterium. GTDB lineage: Bacteria > Bacillota > UBA4882 > UBA8346 > UBA8346 > DASVMB01. The sequence goes on along the minus strand of DASVMB010000043.1, from coordinate 9,712 downwards.
CCACCCAGGCAGGGACCGCAGGTTGGCGTGGAGATAGCGGCGCCGGCATCCATAAAGACTTCAAACAAACCTTCCCGCATCGCCTGGCGCCAGATGGCCGGCGTTCCGGGGATGATAATCAGCCGCACGTTAGGGTTGACATGCCGGCCTTTGAGGACTGCCGCGGCCTCACGGAGATCGAGAATCCGACCGTTGGTGCAGGAACCGATGATTACCTGGTCGAGATTGATCCCACGGCACGCCGAGACCGGCCGAGTTTTTTCGGGTAAATGGGGTAGGGCGACCTGGGGTTCAAGCCCGGAGATATCCCATTCAAAGACTTTGGCATAAACCGCGTCGCAGTCGCTTTCAAAAACCGAATAACTCCGGGTGGCCCGGGAGTGAAGATATTCGAGGGTCCGGTCATCCACCGGGAAGATGCCGTTTTTGGCGCCCGCCTCCACCGCCATATTGGCCATGGTCAGCCGGCCCTCCAGGGGTAATGCGGCAATAGCCTCTCCGCCAAACTCCATTGCCTGGTAAAGGGCGCCGTCGACTCCAATCTGACCGATGGTGAATAGGATTAAATCTTTCCCCCCGATCCACTTGGGTAAATTTCCGTGGTAAATGAACTTGATGCTCTCGGGAACTTTAAACCAGGCCTCGCCCAGCGCCATCGCAGCTGCCATGTCGGTACTCCCGATGCCGGTGGCGAAAGCCCCCAACGCCCCATAGGTGCAGGTATGGGAATCGGCACCGATGATGAGTTCCCCCGGAAGTACCAGGCCTTGTTCGGGAAGGAGACAATGCTCCACCCCCATCGACCCGACCTCAAAGTAGTTGGTAATCCGGTGTTTGCGGGCAAACTCGCGCATCATCCGGGCTTGTTCCGCCGATTTGATATCCTTATTCGGCACGAAGTGATCCGGAACCAGGGCGATCCTGTCGGGATCAAAAACCTTATCGACTCCGATTTTGTAAAATTCCCGAATGGCAACCGGCGCAGTGATGTCATTTCCCAAGATCAGGTCCACCCGGGCATTGATTAACTCGCCGGGTGTCACGGTTTTCTTCCCGGCATGGGCGGCCAGGATCTTTTGGGTAATCGTCATCCCCATCATCAATCACCCCTTGCTGATATTGAATGGTTAACTAAACCGGCTTTTGGTCGACGGTTTTTTTACCGTAGGCCACAAAGATCGGAATTTCTATGGTTAAACCGGAACGGCTTGAGGTACGGCAATTGCAACCGAGTCCGGTTACAAAACTCTCGTGGAATCCGGCTTTCTGCATCCATCCCAAAATTTCCCGGGGACTAAATCCCAGCCAGATGTCGGACTTTTCCTGTTGCACCCAGGTGTGGGGATGTTGTTCGACATCGCTGATGACCGCGATACAATCGGGTTTAAGCACTCGATACATTTCCTTGATGGCCTGTTCCGGCTCGAATAGATGGTGCAGTAACAGATTGGCGAAGGTCATATCCAGAGAGGCATCGGGCAGCGGTAGATCCTGAGCGTCACCAATGATGAATTGAATATTGCTTAATCCGGTTTGGCTAAAGTTTTTTTTCGCCACTGCCAACATGGCTTCGGAGGCATCAATTGCCATAACTTCGTGAGCTTGTTTGGCGAGGGCTTCCGCCAGATAACCGGTTCCGGTTCCGATATCCGCCACCTGGTACGTGGGGTGGGGCGGGAAACGGGAGATGAGTAGTTCACGTAAAGCCCCTGCGTAACAACTTTTCCGCTCCTCATCATAGACAGGCGCGACTTGAGTAAAGTAGGTATGGGTAGCTTCTTCCATGGCAGTATACTGTCGTGAACTGCCACTCGCCATCCATTCCAGCAAGGCTGTGCGGGAAAAGCGCCATTCCCGTCCCACTTTACGGGCTGGGATCTCCTCTTCGCGCAATAATTTAAGAAAGGTCTTGGTACTTACCTGAAAAAGCAGACTGGCTTCCTCCAGGGTCAAAATATCCTTGGAATCAGGGGATTCGGGCATAGCATTCGATCCTTTGGTTGGCAGTTTTTATCATTATAAAGGGTTTTAGGGAAAAATGTCAAGGGTTTTATTCTCTCATATTCTTATAAGTTCTCTTATATTCCTATGCAGGTGATTTTTCCCGATTGGGTTTTCAGGTCCGTGGTAATGAAGGGAATAAAAAACCGGTCCTTACTTGGCTCAAGTAAGACCGGTATTCAATGAGAATCATTTGTGTGGCTTGTTTCAATCAACTTTTTGCCACTGACCGGTTTGGGCGGATTGAAACAGTGCATCCAATACTCTTTGGTTATGGATGGCATCCTCCGGTGGAGTGGGAACCGGACGATTGTTTAAGATGGCGTCTGCGAAAGAATCAAATTCCAGTTGGTATTGATCGGCCGGTCCAAGTTCCAAAATCCGGGTTTGACCTTTGCTCTGAATCCGGATTTTGGCAGGAGAATCGGGATACGGGTTAAAAGGAATTTCAATGGTCATTATCCCTTTGGTCCCGTATACCTCCACGCTTTGGGCAGGAAAAGTTTGGGTACCGACTGTAAATAAGGTCCGTATTTCTCCGAAATCCAAGATGGCATTGGCCCGAATATCCGTTTGAAAACCGGGATCACGATCGAGCATGCAGAGTACTTGTCGGGGTTCGGCTTGAAGTAAAAATCGGATGGAAGACACTGCGTAACAGCCAATATCGTAGATCGCCCCGCCACCGACGGATTTAATGTTGCGAATATTTGCCGGATCGGCGTTGAAGTACCCGAAAATGGTATGGATAGTGGTAAGCGTCCCAATTTCTCCGGAGTTGACGATCTCCAGAGCACGTTGCCACTGGGGGTGGAAGCGGTACATAAATGCCTCCATGATCTTAACTCCTTTGGCAGTAGCATAATCGATTGCTTCCCGGGCTTCGTGAGCATTTAAAGCTAATGGCTTTTTACAGATAATATGTTTGCCGTAATCGGCCGATCTTTTGATCCATTCGGTATGTAAATGGTTGGGAAGCGGTATGTAGATTATCTCCAGAGATTTGTCTTTTACCAATTCGTCGTAAGAGGCATAGTATAACGGAATGCCGAATTTTTCCGAAGCTTGCCGGGCTTTGGCGCTGTCGCGTGAGGCAATGGCGTATACTTCGATACAGCCTGACTTTAGTACCCCCGGCAGAACCCTCGTGATAAAATGTTTCGAAACACCGAGAACTCCTAACTTAATAGTTTTCATCATCGACCCCCCAGTTTAGAATGGATTTATTGATAACTTACATGTTAATTACCTGATTCCAAAATAATTCTTCAACTGGAATCCCTTTTTTCGGATTTTCAAGACGGGTTTGTATCACCCGTTCGCCAGGATAAAGAACCTTTTCACTTTCATGTTCCGGTTGGGCCCGGTGAAAATCTTCAATGATCTCTTCGACCATTTGAGGGAGGGAGTCCCGATGGGGTAAGCCGGAAATATTAAATGCCAAGAATATCTGGGAAAAACCACCGGTTTGGTTCTGCTTACCCAATTGATAAGTGGAGTTGCCTCCGGATAAAAATAACCCGATTAAATCCAATAGTAGAGCAAGACCGGTACCTTTCCATAATCCTATCGGCATGGGCCTCCTGGACTCAAGAATCTCTTTCGGGTTTCGGGTTACCTCCCCGTTTTGAGTAAAACCACCATCTACAGGCAATAATTCTCCTTTTCGGATATAGGTTTCAATTTTGCCGAATGAAAACATGGTCATGGACATATCAAGGACAATTGGTCCGGCGGCACGAGGCACGGCGAGAATGAGCGGATTATTTCCCACTTTAGGCTCGGTAGCTCCCCACGGCGGGACTAGAGGGGAGGTGTTGGTCCAACAGATACCGACATATCCGGCTTCAGCGGCTTGCCACCCATAGGCTCCGCCTCGCATCCAGTGGTTGGTATTTCGTAGAGCAACGCAACCGATTCCGTTTTGTCTTGCCAGTTCCATCGCATGATTCATGGAGAAATGGGCGTTTACGTTACCTGGTCCCAGCTTTCCATCCCATATCTCAAGGCCAGCCAAATCGGCCACTTTTTCAGGGAAACCGTTGATCATTACGTTACCTGCCTTTACTTCTGCTACAAACCCGGGGAAACGATTTAGGCCGTGAGTATAGACCCCATCTCGACTGGCCTCGGCAAAAAGTCTTCCGCATAATGCTGCTTTGTTTTCGTCGAAACCAATTTTCTTTAACACCCGATAAAACTCCCCATACATTCGTTCAAAAGGCACCCGTATCATATCCATCACCTCTCGTTTATTTTCACCCGTGATTCTCCCCCATACCAAAAGTTTCAGAAGAATCTGAGCTTTTATCACAATCATGAATTCATTCTTGTAATTAGTAGCTAACTAAAGGAAATTTATTCAGGGGGAAAAATATTTTTACTGGAATTATAAGCCTGGTCAAGGATCCACATGCCAAATTTGACGATATTATAAACAACGTGTAACTGAAACCTAAAAACGTGGTAAAATGACCGATAGTAACGCTTTTTTCCTAATATCGGAGAAAACCAGGTTTGCCAGATATATCTATTATAATATATTCTTTATATAAGATAAATTATAATACATAAAATGGAAGGGAGATGCAGAATGGCCTCCGGAGATTTTGTTGACGAAAACGATGTGAATATTCGTTCAAGCATGCGTGATAAGATTGCTGAGCGGTTAAGGGAGATGATCCTTACCCAAAAGTTGCCTCCCGGCTCGAGAATATCCGAATATGAACTCTCTAAACTATTCAAAGTGAGCAAGACGCCGGTTCGTGAAGCAATTAACATCGTAAAAGGTGAAGGTTTGATCGCGGGAGAGTCTTGGCAGGGGATCTATGTTTTTAAACCCACTCGTAAGGATGTCGATGATATTTTTTCGATCCGCTATATTCTGGAAATCGAGGCAGTTAACCAGGTTATGGATCATTTAACGGAAGTGCATCGCAAGAAATTTGAAGAATTTATCGAGGTTTTTCAGAAAGTCACCAGTTCTTTTGAGAAAGATGCCTACGTAAAACTTGACACCGAATTTCATACATATATCGTCAAAGCCACTGGTAATGATTGGCTTTATAAAATAATCGGTAAGTTAAGTCAAGTAACCACAATGATCCGAGCATTGACTTTAAAAAGCACGGATATTGAATTTGCAAAAAACCATATCATTATCTGCGAGGCCATTTTAGCGAAGGATAAACAAGCTGCGCAGGAACTCATGAGGCAACATATTCAAAGCGCTTGGAATGATACTTTAAAAATCATCTCGTAAAAAAGGAAGATAAAAAATGCAACTTAAGGCCACAAAAAAGCGAAACATTATCTTAATCGTAATTATTGCCCTATTTACCGTCTTTACAATGTTTCCTATCTACTGGATGGTTTGCACTTCCTTTTCAAGCATTGCAGACCTGTATCATAAACAATCTCTCTTACCGGGCAAATTAACACTTGCCGGTTATATCGGACTTTTTAGAGAAACGAACTTCCGTCATTATTACCTCAATAGTCTCATTGTATCGGGACTATCAACTCTTATTGCGTTACCCATCAGTTTTTTGGGCGCATTCAGCTTAATACGCCTAAAGTGGCGGGGGCAAAACTTTCTAAAGTCAATTGTGTTATGGACCTATGTCTTACCTGAAGTTATTCTAGTCATTCCGTTGTATGTGATACTTAATAGTATTCATCTGCTAAATTCGACGATTGGACTGGTGCTGACATTTCTTATCGGCAGTACTCCATTCTGCACCTGGTTGCTCATGGGTTACTTTCAAGGGATACCCAAAGAGTTGGAGGATTCGGCAAAGATCGACGGTTGCAACATCCTATCAATGATTATGCGCATTATTCTACCGGTTTCCGCTCCCGGAGTGGTCACAGCCGGAATCTACGCCTTCAATCTTTCATGGGCATTGTATTTGTATCCCGTAGTGTTTATCACCCAAGAGTCAAAGCAGTTATTGGCTCCGGGAATTGTAATGTTACAAATCGGCGATATGTTTCCCTGGGATCAAATCATGGCTGCCGGTGTCCTGGCCTGCCTTATTCCGGGAATCGTCTATACGATTGGTCAGAAATATGTAGTGCAGGGACTAACTTTAGGAGCTGTTAAATAAACCAGTCGTTCGATTACGATTTTTAACCTTTTTAATTCATGGGGGAGCGTGAACATCTATGAAGAAGGAAACTAGAAACGGGTATTTATTAGTACTCCCTTTGATTTGTGTCTTCTTATTATTTACAGCGTATCCTTTGTTTTCGGGTATTGCCATGAGTTTCTATAACAAAAGAATTGGTATGCCTGGTATGTTTGTGGGCTTTGACAACTATCTCACCATCCTAAAGGATTCAGCCTTTATTTCCACTACCGTAAATAGTTTTATATACACCCTATCGGCCGAGTTCTATAAGTTAATCTTGGGGTTAACCATCGCCTTGGTGCTTAATGAGGATTTTAAAGGCAGAACATTTTTTCGGGGATTGTTTTTACTTCCCTGGATTCTTCCTACATTTGTGGCGGCTCATACTTGGAGATGGATTTTTGACTATAATGGGATTCTAAATCAGGTACTTAAAAGTTTAGGTCTGATTCAACAACAAATTGCCTGGTTGGGTGATCCCCGGACTGCCATGGCCTGTATCATCTTTGTAAATGTCTGGAAGGGCTTTCCCTTCTTCGGCTTGAGTTTTCTTGCGGCATTGCAAACGATTGGCAGGGACATATACGAAGCGGCAGATATTGACGGTGCCTCCTGGTTTCAGCAGTTTCGATATATTACTTTACCCAACATCAAATCGATCATCTTTTTAGTACTCACCCTTTCCACTATCTGGACCTTCAACGACTATGTCTTGGTTCATATCTTAACGGACGGCGGTCCTGTACAGATGACCAATATTTTGCCAATCTATATTTTTAAGATGGCGTTTGTCAGTCTTCTTCCCAGTGCGGCGATAACAGCTGCAATGTTCCTGGTTCCGCTCTTGGGAGTTCTAATCTTCGCATTGACCAGAGCATTAAAAACCCAAGAATGACTTTTCCAACAGAATTCTTGGCATCACCGGCCTGGGAGAGATTCTTTGAAAGGAGGTGTTGAATGGCGAAAAGGTCTTCCTCTAGATCTACGAAATTGATTAGATTTTCAACCAACAAAGAGGAGGGTAATTTGAATGAAATCGGGTAAAAGAACGAGGTTTTTCTTAACGATTTTATCATTCGCAGTACTCGTTGCCTGCTTAGGTTTGGCCCCGACCACCATGGCAGCGGCACCGCAGAAGACAATCTCTTTTTGGTGCCAGAAGTGGTGGCCGGTAGGTTATAATGAAGGAATGGTCGCCGCAGCCAAGGATTTTGAAAAGGAAACCGGAGTAAAGGTTGACCTCTTTATGGCCGGAGATGTGGAAGTCCGGACCAAAGTCCAAGTGGCAATTGAGACCAAGACATTGCCGGATGTAGGGTTCATTATGTCGGCTGAACCCACGATGTACCATGAACTCGGGGTTTTGGCACCGGTTACCGATGTAGTCAACCATTTGAAAAAGAAATACGGCGGTTTGTATGGTGACATTACCTGCGGAAAATTTGGCAGCCAATATTATGCAGTGCCCTATTACAGCATTCCCGATGTTTTACATGTCCGGAAGGATCGCTTTGACCAAGCAGGCCTGGCCCTTCCGCAAACTTGGGATGAAGTTATGGCTGCTGCGAAAAAAACCACTGATGCTGCAAAGAACATCTATGGTTTCGGTGAAGGAGTAGGTGCCGGCAACGTAGATCACGGCAAATTGTTGAGAACTCTGATGTACTCCTTTGGCGGCGGTGAATTCGCCAAAAATGGTAAGACGATTACGATTGGTTCACCTCAATCCCTCAAAGCCTTTGCTTGGGTCAAAGAAGGCTGGAAGGCCGGTATCTTCCCGCCGGATGGGACCCAATGGGATTCCAGCGGAAATAACAAATCCTGGTTATCCGGTCAGGCAACCATGATTTGGAATGCCGCATCTACGATTGTTTCCACTCAGAGCCAAGCTCCTGACATTTATAAGAATATGGCGATGGTCAAGGTTCCGGCTGGTCCCAACGGAGTAAGGGCTCAATTTTCCGATGTTCAGAACTTGGTTGTATTCAAGACTTCCAAAAATGTCGCTTTAGCTAAAAAGTTTATTGAATTCCTGTTCCAGCCCAAGTATTATTCCAAATGGGTTATGCCCAGCGGCCAACCGACGTTCCAATCTTTCGTTTCGGATCCGATGTGGAATGATCCTTTGCTGAAACCGGTTATCGAGACTTCCCAATATATTAAGAATATGGGTTATCCGGGTCCGCTCACTCCTTGGGCCGCTGAAATGTTCCAGAGAAATATTTTGGAGCAAATGTCCTCCGAAATGGTACTTAAGAATTTAACACCTGAAGAAGCTGCCAAAGAGTACATTCCTAAAATTAAGGAAATCATGAACAGGTGGCAAAAGAAGTAAGCTTTTGAGACCGGTTTAAAAACTCCATAAGAAAACCGTTTTCCATGGACCGGGTTGGCAATCCCAACCCGGTCCACTAAAAGTCCAAGTTCACCTCCGGTACCTGAAATCAGGCGGATTTTGGCTGAAATTTGACATCATAAGATTATTAATCCGTATTTAGGGGGTAAGATTGATGCTTATTAAACGCGTTGATACTTATGCAATTGATGTACCGGCTCCTCATAAAGGAGGGCAGATTTGGGTTTTTGTAAAACTGACCACAGACAATGGAATCGAAGGTTGGGGCGAATGTAACGCGATTTTTTCCAAAGAAAAGACCGTTGTTCAACTGGTTAACGAATTAGCTGAAAAAGCCATTATTGGCAAGATGAATCCATTTAATATTGAAAAGCTATGGATGTCCTTGTATGAATTCGACGGGTGTCATTTTTCGCGGCATCCCGCAGTTGTTGAAAATCAAGCGATTGCTGCAATTGAGATGGCTTGCTGGGATATTGTCGGTAAATCATTGAATCAGCCTATCTATAATCTGCTAGGCGGCGTTTATCATGAAAAATTACGCTCCTATACCTATATGAATTATAGGGACTGGTCACCCGGAAAAGCAGCGGATATAGCAGCCAGGGAAGCGGCCCAATTGGTAAAGGAGGGCTTTACAGCAATAAAGCTGGATCCCATCATCCCGTTGTGCCCGCAACCGCGAGAGCTTACCATGAAGGATCTGCAGTATGCTGAAGATGTGATACGGTCTGTAAGAGAAGCGGTAGGGAACAATGCCGACATTTTAATCGGAACACACGGGCAGTTTACCACCAGTATGGCAATCCGCTTCGCCAAAAGGATGGAAAAATATGATCCATTTTGGTTTGAAGAGCCGGTCCCAATGGAGAATGTCGACGAAATGGCCCAGGTGGCACGGGCGACGACAATTCCGGTGGCAACCGGGGAACGTCTGGCTACCAAATGGGAGTATCTGCCCTTGTTTGAAAAACATGCCGCCCGTATTATTCAAATCAATGTCGGATTAAACGGTATCCTGGAATCGAAGAAAATTGCCGGTATGGCCGAGTCGCACTTCGCACAGATTTCGCCGTGGATGTACTGTGGGCCAATCGCCGGAGCAGCCAATATTCAATTGGATGTATGCAGTCCCAATTTTGTAATGCAGGAAGGTATCGAGCATTGGGACGGTTTCCATGCTGAAATCTTAAAAGAGCCGATTAAGTGGGAGAAAGGGTAC
>DASVMB010000042.1:0-11494 GCA_036384575.1 Bacillota bacterium | reverse complement strand
AATCGGTGAAGTTTCCTGAATCGCCCGGCAAAAACGGATTAAATCCGGGGCCGACTTGAAGTAAATTTTTTGAATCACATCACCGCGAGGTTCGTAGACTTGCGGTGCCACCCTGAATCCAGCCGCTTCGAATAGCGCAGCTGTTAATAATGCTCCCTTCAACATCTCTCCCACCCGATGGGGCGCTTCAAAGAAACCTTGAAAGAATAGCTGTGGATTGATGAGTGAAGGGCCGATCGCTCCGCCGATCTTTGGGGCGTAAAGCCTTTCCGCGGCATGTTCTACCAGATCAGTCCGGCCTACGATATAGCCGCCACTGGGTACCAGACACCCCCCGGGGTTTTTGATCAAAGATCCGGCCAGTAAATCCGCACCGACCTCAAGCGGTTCCTCCCCGGCGACAAACTCACCATAACAATTGTCGACAAAGATACTTAGCTCGGGATGGTTCGTTTTCACCGCTTGAAAAGCCTGCTGAAGTTCGGCAATGGAGAAGGAATGACGTTCAGAGTATCCGCAAGAACGCTGAAATGCTACCAGCCGGGTCCGTGAAGTTATGGCGCGGCAAATGGCAGACAGATCCAGCGAGCAATCGGAAGATAAAGGAACAATCCGTACCGTAAAAGCGCCGGTGGTACTTACGACACTGCTGGTGCTGACAGCGCTAACACAATCCTCAGGGATTCCTAACACGCCGAAAAGGGTTTCATAAGGTGGCACGGAGGCTATTAGCAGTTCGTCGCCGGGGCCAAGGTTGCCCAAGATGGCGCAGGCGATGGCATGTGTTCCGGAGACCAGTTGCTGACGTACCAAGGCAGCCTCGGCTTTAAAGACGGTGGCGAAGACTTGCTCCAGGGCTTCCCGGCCGGGATCGTGATATCCGTAACCACTGGTGGTTTGAAAATGATGGCTGCCGATCCGGGCATTTTGAAAGGCGTTCAATACTTTATTCTGATTTTGAAAAGCGATTCGCGCTATATCATGGAACCTAGGCTCAAGTTCCTGTTCGATTCGTTCAATCCGTTCCAGAAGCGCTTCAGGTATGATCATTAGTGGTTTCCCGTTCTCTCTTGGGGTAGCTCCCTAAAATTTTCTTCCAGCCGTTTGAAGCCCGGACCTGAAACTCTACATTTTTTAATGCCAGCTCGACCCGGGGATCGGATTTATGCCCGATTAATTCGTAAATTAGAACGTACTCCTGCGGTCTCACTTTATAGGGCCTGGATTGGATAAATGCCAGATCGATCTCTGCCTCCGCAAAATGTTTTGCGGTCTGATACAATTGGCCGGGCTGGTTTGCACCGTATCGAACTGCCAGTAAGGTCCGGTCGTTCCCGGTTGGTTCGGCGTCAGTCAGGCCGCAGACGATAAAACGGGTCTCGTTAACGGTGTAATCCTGGATATCTGTCGCATAAACCGCAAGCCGGTTGATTTGAGCTGTATCATCACAGCAGATCGCAGCACTGGTTGCGGTGCTGTCTTTGGCGGCCAATTCGGCGGCTGCAGCGGTGGATGCCACCGCTATCAGTTCCACATCGGGAAAGAGTTCCGCCAAACGATTCTGACACTGGTTTAATGCCGATGGATGGGAATAAATTCTGGCGATGCCATCCCACTTCACATTGGAAGGGGCCGCCAAAATGTGATTGATCGGCAGATGAATCTCATCACAAACTTTGACAAAATCCTGAAACTCGATTAAAGCGTCGAAAGTTGAGCCAATTAGGCCGTCAATCATGTTTTCGGCAGGAATGACCGCATAATCGGCTTGACGATTTTGAACCATTCGCAATGAGTTTAAGACCGTAGTAAAGAAAAACCCCACCCGGTCCGGCTCCATCCCCAGCCGCTTCACAAAATAACGGGCAGCCCGCTCCGAATAGGTCCCTTGCGGGCCCAAGGTCGCGATCCGTAACCGGGAATTTCCCGACCGGGGGGTCATCGAATCCTCCGGACGCACTCTCTCATTCCGGCCATTCCCCCCCGAAGACCTCAACCGCCGGTCCGGTCATGAATACATGATTACTGGATTCATCCCATTCAATCTCTAATTCACCGCCACGTAATTGGACCCGTACCTTCCGCTGAACCAAACCATTCAAAACAGCAGCGACCAGGGAGGCACTGGCACCGGTTCCACAAGCCATTGTCTCGCCGCTACCCCTCTCCCAGACCCGCATTTCAAGATGATTTTTGTCAAGGACCTTGATGAATTCCACATTGATCTTGCGGGGAAAATTGGGATGGGCCTCAAGTGCGGGTCCGTCAATTGTCACCATTGACTCGGTGATCTCCGGAACAAAAATGACGCAATGCGGGTTACCCATAGAAACTGCGGTATACCTGTAAGTCTCGCCATTGACTGTGATCGGTTCATTCATAATATGACGTGAATCTCCAATGACCGGGATGGACTCGCGCTCAAGAATGGGCTCCCCCATATCCACCCGGACCGAAACGACCTGATCCCCGGAGGTTTCTAAGAACAAACGTTTTATTCCTGATTTGGTTTCAATCGTCAATTCTTGGGAATGGACCCGTTGATGCTGATAGAGGTATTTTCCGACGCAACGAATGGCATTACCGCACATCTCAGCCTCACTGCCATCGGCGTTGAAGATTCTCATCCGGGCCGAGGCGCAATTCGACGGCATCATGAGCACAATGCCGTCACCGCCGATCCCGAAATGACGGTCGCTCATCCTGCGAGACAACTCTTCGGGTTCGGTGACCTTCTCCGTGAAGAGGTCGATATAGATATAGTCGTTTCCAAGGCCTTGCATTTTGGTGAATTTCATCGCATACTCCACCGTAGTTTAATGATTGAAAAAGACCCTCCCGGGTCTTTATTCTTCTTTCTTTTCCACTGCCGAGAAATCTGGTAAAGGACGGGCCGGAATAATGGTGGATACCGCGTGTTTATAAACCATCTCTTGTTTTCCGTCCATATCGAGAATAATGGTGAAGTTATCAAAACCCTTTACCAATCCTCGGAGTTGAAAACCGTTTATCAGAAAAACAGTGACTGCTATTCCTTCTTTACGTACCTGGTTTAAAAAGGCGTCTTGCAGGTTGATCGCAGGTTTGTTCATCAAATCCCCCTCCAATGAAACTGGTTTAACATTAGTTATTCTACATTCGCTCCAATCTACCTTCAAGATATTCCAAGATTTCGAGAAAAATTTCCCGAGGAAAGCCGTTATTACTCTGTTTTTCCGACAGATTCACCCAAAAATCCACCGGTTCCCGGCGAAACCATGTTAATTGACGTTTGGCGTAATTTCGTGTCCTGGACTTCATCTCGGCTATTGCTTGATCCAGCGTGCAGGATCCGTGGAGGAAACTGCAGATCTGGCGGTAGCCTAAACTTTGCATGGGTTTTAAGTCCGGTCCGTAACCTCGATCCATTAACATCCGGACCTCTGCTACCAAACCTTGTTTGAACATCTGCTCAACCCGTTCGTCAATCCGCTGGTACAATTCGGTCCGGTCCCGATCCAAAAAGATATAGATTACCTGGTATTTTGTTTCTCCCGGCTGGCGCGATTGTAATTCCGAAAAAGGCCGGCCGGTGCTATGATAAACTTCCAGCGCCCGGATGACCCGCCGCAGATCATTAGGGTGGATCCGCCCGGCGGCGCTGGGATCAATCCGTTGCAATTCTTGATGGAGTGCCGCAGAGCCATCCCTTTCGGCCCGTTCGTGAAGAACGCGCCGGAATTCGGGATCGGCGCCGGCCGGATTGTCGGTTAAAAAAGATTCCAGACAAGCCCGAATATAAAGACCGGTACCGCCGGAAAAGATAGGCAGTTTACCAGCGGCTAATATGGAGGCAAGCGCCGGATGGAAATAATTTTGATAATCGGATACGGAAAAATCGCAATCCGGAGTTACCAAGTCAATGAGGTGATGTTTGATTCCCTGACGTTCAGCCGGACTGGGCTTCGCAGTTCCGATATCCATATAACGATAAACCTGCATCGAATCTGCGGAGATGATTTCGGCGTTCAGCTTTTGTGCCAAGGCGATGGCCAAGGCGGTTTTTCCTACCGCCGTCGGACCGGCAATCACGACTAACGGCGGTTTGCTCATCGACGCAAAAACTTTTTGGCCAATTCCTCATAACTCATACGGAAGACGGTAGGCCGGCCATGTGGGCAGGTATAGGGATTTTCCGAACGGAATAAGTTTTTCACCAAACCTTCCATCTCCAGATGGTTCAGGGTATCCCCGGCTTTAATCGCAGTTCGGCAGGCCATGGTCATGATGAAGGCTTCTTTGATCTCGGCGGGGTTTTTAAAGGTTTCAAAATGTAAATAATCTTCCAAAAGATCAAGAATAATTTGATGGTAATCAAAGTTCACCAGTGTCAGCGGTACACTACGTAAAATCAAGGACTGACCTCCGAAAACCTCCATCTCGAAACCCAGATCGGCGAATAGCGTCAGCCGTTCCGATACCACTTTATACTGGACATGATTTAGATTAACCGTTTCCGGGATTAATAATGCCTGAGATCCCAAAAATTCCCTGGTCTTATATAAATACCGCTCATAGAGAATCCGTTCATGGGCGGCGTGCTGATCGATGATTAAAAGTCCTTTCTCGTCTTGAGCCACGATGAAGGTGTCGCGAATCGCTTTAGGAAATACATAAAATTCCGTAACCTCGTTCTTTACCGTCTCCGGAACCGGATATCCCGTCACAGCTTCCGGTTCGGCAACAGTTGCCGTCTCGGCTTGAGCCTTCGGCATCTGGTTGGCGGATTCTTGGTATAAGGAGAGATTTTCCAGGGGCGTTTGATTTTCAGTGGTTGTAATATTTTTTAAGTTGAACTCCTCATCGGGAACGATCCATTCCGACAGGAGGCAGCTATCTTTCAATAATTTATTGACCGCATGATAGAATATTTTAAAAAGTTCGGACTCGTTAGTGAAACGCACCTCCATTTTGGAGGGGTGAACGTTGATATCGACTAATTGAGGATCAATATCCAAAAAGAGGATGACAAAAGGATAACGGGCAATCGGCAGCAAGGTATGGTAAGCCTTTTCTACTGCAGCGCTTAAAACACGGTTATGAAAATAACGGCGGTTAATGAAGAAGATCTCATTGCCCCGGTTGGTCTTGGCAACGGTGGGTTTCCCGATGAAACCGGTAATCTTGAAACCAGACTCCTCATAACTAACGGGAATCATCTCTTTGGCGCTGTCTTTTCCGAAAACAGCCACAATAGCCTCATAGGGATCATTATTGCCGGGTGTAAAAAGTACCTCATACTCATGATGGTTCAGTCGGAAACTGATCTCCGGATATCCCAGGGCCAAACGGCTGATGATCTCGGCGATATACCCCGCCTCGGTGGGGATGGTCTTTAAATACTTCAATCTCGCCGGTGTATTAAAGAAAAGATCCTGAGCCTTGATGGTAGTTCCGGTAGGCGCTCCCACATCCTTTACCTTTTGTAGCAGCCCTCCCTTGACCTCCACCAGTGATCCGATCTCATTTCCTTCGGTCTTGGTTATTAATTCGAAATTGGAAACTGCGGCGATTGAGGGCAACGCCTCCCCTCGAAAACCTAGGGTCTTTATCCGTAACAGGTCATCCGGTTGTTCAATCTTACTGGTGGTATGACGTTCAATGGCCAGTACCGCATCCTCCCGCTCCATGCCGCAACCGTTATCGGTCACCTTAATCAATTGCCGGCCTCCGTTGCGTATCTCCACCTCAATCCGGGTGGCGCCGGCGTCGATCGAGTTCTCAACCAACTCCTTGACGACCGATGCCGGCCGTTCAATAATCTCTCCGGCAGCGATCTGGGCAATGGTAGCTTCTTCTAAACGATGCACTTTATTGCTGCTCATTTCAGACCCTCCACTTGGTATCGGATGTTAATATTAAAGAGCCTTCAGGAATTCCGGCGTATTTTTTGCTGCCACTGGTAGAGCAGATTCAAGGCTTGGAGGGGTGTGGTTGCTACCAGATCAATTCCCTTCAACTCTTCCAGAATCAACTCTTTCTCCATTGGGAACAGGGAGAGTTGTACCTGGGATTCAGTCTCCGTCTGTCTGGGTTCGGGCACGACCATTCCAAATTCACAACTTTCACCGCGTTCCAGGTTTTTCAAAATCTTTCGGGCTCGATCGGTAATCTCCGCTGGAAGTCCTGCCAAACGGGCCACCTCGATCCCATAGCTTTCGTCGGCTTTACCCGGTACGATCTTCCGCAAAAAGTCGATGGACTCTCCATCCCGTTGCACCAAGACATGATAATTTTTTATGCCCTCCAGCCGGTTCTCCAGATCGGTAAGCTCGTGATAATGGGTCGCGACCAGGGTTTTACAGCCGATTCGCGCCCGTTGGTTGATAAACTCCACGACCGCCCAGGCAATGCTCAACCCGTCGAAAGTACTGGTGCCACGGCCGATCTCATCCAAGATCACCAGAGAATGCTGAGTGGCATGATTCAGGATATATGCGACCTCATTCATCTCCACCATAAAGGTGCTTTGACCGGTGGCCAAGTCGTCGGAGGCCCCGACTCGGGTGAAGATCCGATCCACCACCGCGATCTCCGCTTGCTTTGCCGGAACAAAACTCCCGATATGGGCCATAAGAACAATCAGCGCCACTTGGCGCATATATGTGGATTTTCCGGCCATATTCGGTCCGGTAATGATCTGGGTCCGGTTTTCATCCTCGTCCAGACGGGTATCATTGGGAACAAAACCGCTGTTAGGGAGCATCTTTTCCACTACCGGATGGCGCCCGTCCAGGATCAGTATCTGTCCGGTCTGGTTCATTTCCGGCTGGACATAATGATAACGCACTGCCGCTTCAGCCAATGAGAGTAACGCATCAAGCTCCGCCAGAGCCATAGCGGTAGTCTGCAAGCTATCAATGGAATCGAGCACCGTATTTCGGATATCCAAAAATAATTGATATTCCAGAGCGATGCTTTTCTCATGGGCGTTAAGGATTAGGTCCTCATATTCCTTTAGGGTCTGGTTAATGAAACGCTCTCCGCCGGAAAGCGTTTGTTTACGGATATAATCCGGTGGAACCAGTTCCAGATTGCTATTGGTGACCTCGATATAATATCCGAAGACTTGATTATAACCGACCTTGAGTGATTTGATCCCGGTACGTTCCCGCTCCTTCTGTTCAAGTTCCGCCACCCATTGCCGCCCCTCGGTTCCTGCTTCGAGCAGTTTGGCAAGTTCCGGGTTGAATCCGGACCGGATCATTCCGCCTTCTTTTACGGTAAGGGGCGGATCCGGGAGGAGGCTTTCCTGTAAAAGCCGGGTAATATCCGCCAGAGGATCCAACGCATTTAAAAGCATCAAGAGTTTTGGGGCGGTTACCCCGCTTAAAAACTCACGGATTTCGGGAATTTCGGCTAAAGTATTTTTTAGCGCCAAGAGATCACGGGCATTGGCCGAATTTGTCGCCAGTTTACTGAGAATCCGCTGTAAATCATAGGTCCGGCTCAAGGCTTCCCGTAATGATTCCCGCAATTCCAAACGGTGGGTTAATTCAGCCACGCCGCCCTGGCGTTCGTTGATCGCTTCGATGCCGGCTAACGGCTGTTCGATCCAGGACCGGAGCAGTCTGCCGCCCATAGAGGTAACGGTCAGATCGAGCACCCAGAGCAGGCTACCGTTCACTTCGTTACTGCGGATGGTTTTCACCAGTTCCAGGTTGCGACGGGTGGCCGGATCAAGTGTCATATAGGCGCCTACTTCATAGGAGGTGATCTTCCGGATATGTTCCAGGGAAGTTTTTTGAGTCTCCAAAAGGTAGGCCATTACCGCACCGGCAGCCTTAATCGCGGCGGGCCGGTCTTCGCAACCAAAAGATCGTAAATTTTGAGTCTGAAAATGTTCAGTTAGGCACCGGTAAGCCCGGTCGGTTTGAAATCGGTCAGAGGGACCGGTGGTAATTAAAGTATCGGCTAATTCCGGCCGTTGGTTAAGGGTTTGCAGTTCGGTTTCTGAGAGGTAAAGCTCGGCCGGTTGGATGCGAGTCAGTTCATTTAGGAGGATCTGGATTTGAGCCTTGGGAAACTGGGTAGTTTGAAATAATCCGGTGGAGAGATCCACATAGGCCAATCCCCAAAACTGGCCGTCCAGCGCCACTCCGGCCAAATAGTTGTTAACCTTTTCCTTGAGAAGCTGATCCTCAATCACGGTTCCCGGGGTTACCACCCGGATTACAGCCCGCTCTACCAAGCCCTTGGCAAGCTTGGGGTCTTCCATCTGTTCGCAGATGGCCACCTTGTGACCTTTCGCGAGAAGTTTGGCCAGATAGCCCGATACGGCGTGATATGGAATCCCGCACATGGGGATTCGCTCTGTTCCTGAATTCTTGCCGGTCAAGACAAGCTCAAGATCCCTTGAGGCCATAACGGCATCTTCAAAGAACATTTCGTAAAAATCTCCCAGCCGAAAAAAGAGGAGACAATCGGGATAATCCTTCTTAATCGCCAGATACTGTTTGACCCAAGGGGTTTCCTTTACCATTCCCGCACCTCAAAGCATAAAAAAATCGGGTTTCCCCGATAATCTTCGACAATAACGCGGTTTATCCTTTTTACTGGATGGAAAAAACATGATAATTTCCAGAGTCAGATGGTCCATTGATCATGGACCAGTCCCACCAGAAACCAAGTTTTATCCCGGGCTTCAAAGACCAGTTTCAAATAATGCCAGTTCATGGAGGTTTTCGATTCGGCATCACGGTATTCCACCACGACCGCCTTGGGATAAACCTCAAATACATTTCCAGCAGTGACGCTATTTTTTAAGACCGCGCCGCTTGACGGTTCCGCGCCGTCCAATAAATAATCCCTGTCGTAAACGAATGATTTAAAATATTCCGCCGACTTCAGCCGGATCGGCAGACCGGTCCCGTCATAATATCCCCAAAGATAGTTTGTCTTCGCGCGTAAAAGACCCGGGAGTTGATCTACATCGAAAACCAAGTCTTGCTGAATGTTGACATAGGAATACGGGGAAAAACGTAATCCCTTTTCGGGATCGACCAATCGCGCGAGAGCGGTCATATCCTGACGACGCAGGGCTTCCAGTACCATTCGCTCCCTGGCTGCCAAATTAGATGGAATGGTTGGACTCTTACCGGAAGAGCCTTGGGCGACAGGATGTTTCACGGAAATCGCCCTTGGTTGAACCCCGGGGTTGCTCCCCTGTCCACTATGGTTCAAGGCCGCCTTGAGACGCGCCACCTCTGCGGCAAGGCGTTGATTTTGCCGGATCAGGTTTGCCCGTTCTTTGGCTGCCGCCGAACGTTGCCAATAATATACCTGAATTCCCGAGAAACACGCTGTTACTAAAATTATGAGCAAGACAGCTGCCCAGATCGAAAGAATCTTTTGGAGATCGGGATTGGGCCCGCGTCCAGTTTGTCTCATCAATGACACCCCCGGGTCATTCCGCCGGTTAAATAAATCCAAATTACTCTTGGTTCAGAGTAAATATTCGCGCAGTACTTCCAAAAACCTCCCGCCGTTTACGCATCTCTTGAATAGGTATAGGTAACCAACCAGGTAAATACTATAACCACCATCACACGAAGATCACGTAATAAAAGATCACGAAATATCCGAAAGAAAACGCGCCGCCTGAGGTGAAAAACCCAAACGCAAAATCTGGCCACGCCGGATACGGCAGCCTTCCTGTTTGGAGAGAAATGCCTGTAACATCTGTCCCCCGCTACAAACAACAGTTAATTGATAGGTGGAGCCCAGATATTCCAAGCTCTTCACTGTCCCAGTAAAAGCCGGATATTCCAGGCCCGGATCCAAAATCAGATCCTCAGGCCGGATCATGAGGTAACCGGTTTTAGCCGAGTGCGGAGTAACTTGGTTTGCACCGCTTTTTTCTTGAAACGGTAGAGCCACTTCGTTACCGTCATGCAGGATGTATTGGCCGTCCTCCCCGGAAATACGGCAGGGAATAAGATTGGCATCTCCCAGGAGCTCAGCTACATAACGGTTGGCCGGATGTTCATAAATCTCATTACCGGGACCCGTCTGCAAAACCATTCCCGCCTGCATGATGCCGATCCGGTCCGCGACGGCCAAGGCCTCTTCCTGTTGATGGGTGACGAAAACAACGGTAAACCCGAGGCGCAATTGTAGCTCCCGAAGCTCATTCCGGAGCCGGCGGCGTAAACCATAATCCAAGGCGGCGAACGGTTCATCAAGCAGCAGGATTAACGGCTGGGGTGCCAGTGCCCGGGCCAAGGCCACCCGCTGACGTTCACCCCCGGAGAGTTGATTGACCGAGCGATTGCCTAGATGATTCAGTTCAAAGAGTTCCAGCAACTCACCAACCCGCCGGGACCGATCGGCCGCGGCCATCTTCTTCACCTTTAAACCATATTCGATATTTCCGGCTACTGTCAGATGAGGAAAGAGAGCATAATCTTGAAAAACCATACCGATTCTTCGGGCCGCCGGTTCAACAAAAGTAATATCCCTTCCGGCCAATCGAACCCATCCGTTATCGGGCCGTTCCAGACCGGCAATAATTCGCAACAAAGTGGTCTTGCCACAGCCGCTTGGGCCAAGCAGTGCCAAAAATTCACCCGCAGCCACATTCAACCGGACCTGGACCTGAAAATCCGGATAGGCTTTGGTGACTGCCAGATCCAATAAAGGCTCAGTCATCGTACCCGTCTCCTTTCAACCAGACATTCCGGAAATGGCTCCCATAACCTTCCATTACCAAAAACAGTCCAAAAGCCAATTCGATAAAGATGGTACCCAAGGCATTGGCCTGGGCAAAACGGTAATGCCCGATTAACCGGTAGATAGCCACCGAAAGAGTAACCACTTCGCCATTCCCCAGCGACAGTACAGCAGCCAAGTCTCCGAGAGATAGGGCCATGGCATAGGCGAAAGCAGTAACCAAAGGTTTCTTCAGCAAGGGCAGCTCCACCGTGAGCAACCGGACAAACCGAGTCGCTCCCAGGGACGCCGCTGCCTCTGTGAGTGCGGGATCCACCTCGCGGCAGGCGTTACGAAGCATGGAATAGATAAGTGGAAAGGTCAAAAAGATCTGAGCCCAAACGATTAGTATTCCTGGGGGCAGGTAGTTCCCGGCCAGGACGGCCAGCCCGGTGGTAAAGGTCAGAAATGAGATGCCAAGCGGCAATTGGAACCGGAAGTCCACACTCCCCCAAGGTCGGTATCTTTGACTCCTGGCAAAAAAATAACCGCAGCCTACGGTCAAAACGGCAACAACCAAAGCCAGACCCAAGCTGGTAGCCAGTACCTTGCCGAAAGAAGCCCCTACTGCAAATTGAAATCCACTGTCGAAAAGGAGCCGGTAGTTGGTAAAAGTGAGTTGAGTGTCGGGTAAACCCAGTTCATGAAAGGAACGGGCTAAAATTGAACCCAAGGGGATAAGAAAGAAAGCTCCCACCCCCAATAAATAGACATTCCAGACAATCGCCCGCCCCGGATGATGCCG
>DASVMB010000041.1:0-6619 GCA_036384575.1 Bacillota bacterium | reverse complement strand
AAAAATTGTTCTGTTCCGCCTGAGCGAGCAAGGCTTCACCGCTTTTCTCCAAAGGATTGAAACCAGCATTAAGACAGATTTGACTCATGGGTTTACGTAGGGCTTCAACCACACAATCATACCCGTAACTGATCACTCCCTGTGGCGCATCTTGACGCAAGATACGTGAAATCGCCAACTCAACACTGCCACCGCCGGGAACGACGCCTCCCAGCCAGGCGGATTGGACCGCTGCCGCGGCGTCCTGGGCAATTCGCTCTCTTTCACAAACAACTTCCTTCGTCAAAGCGCCCGTTAAAACCGTAACAAACGGTTTTTCGGCCGTGGCCAGTACCCGAATTTGTTTGAACTGATCATCGACACTGATGGTTGCGGCGCTTCCGGCCATTCCGGCCAATTCCGCGAGGGGCTTGGCGAGTGCCGACCGTTTCAACGGGCGGGCCCCGGTCATTTCCGAAAGTCTCAACCATTCCTTACGGGCTACTCCCTGGACACCCAAGATGTTCAAATCCGTCAAGACCGCTTCAGCCTCGTCGGAAATGGCGCGATCAGTAAAGATCGCCCCAATTCCCAATTCCGCCAGTTTCAAAAGGTCGGTCTTAAATTCCAGATCGTTATGTAACATCCGGTTGAATCCGGACTCGGTCCCAAGCGCTTCGGCGTCAAGCCTTTCGGGTTCCAGCGCATCATCCAGAATAAGGATTTTTGCATTGGTTAAGTGGCGGGGCATTATTCTGTTTAACGGTTCCCGATCGACAATAGTTCCCGGGATAAGCCGGCTCTCCGACCCTTCCAGCGCGATCACCTGATCGCAAAGTCGAAAACCGGGTTCATTTAACTTGTCACCCTTCAAAGCCCGGGCCGCTTCAATCACCAGCTGTGCCAGCTCGTGATTCTCCCTCCCGGCCACCAGCGCGATCCGCTCCAGAATTCCACTATTCAGATCGGTTACCGGAGTGACCATCGTCTTCAAAACCTTCAAAGCCTTGGCTATGCCGTACCTAATCCCTTCAACCACCTTAATTGCGGGGACTCCCCTCATAATCTGATGGGTTCCGGCAGTTACCAGTGTTGCAGCAAGTATCGCGGTGGTAGTGGTGCCATCCCCAACCTGTGCCTCCTGGTTTTCCACCGCGCTAAGCAGTAGCCGGGCGGCAGGGTGGTTAAGGTCCATCGTTTTTAAAATGGTTATCCCGTCATTGGTTACGACTACTCCGCCGTACTCATCGACCAGCATGCAATCGAGACCCTTCGGTCCGAGCGTTCCCTGAACCGTTTCGCCCAGGGCTTGAATGGCGCTAGAGTTGGTAAGCAAGGCATTCAGATGTTGATCGACTTCCGTTTCCTCCATAACTTCTTTCATCGGCATCCAATCACCCATCCGCTGGTAAGCTCCAAAATCAACGCTTATTATAACCTCAGGCCTGATTTTAATCTATCGCGGCCGGCGCTTATTCATCTGAGTCAGCAATTCACTGAGAATAGCGGCGGTGTTTTCGACGATCGGCAATACCTTGGAATACTCCATCCGGGTGGGACCCAAGACCCCAATCACTCCGACAGTGCGGCCGGCAATCTCGTAACTGGCAGTCACCACGCTGCAATCCTGCATTGCAGTTTCTTGATTTTCATGGCCTATTTTTACCCGGGCTTTCCGATCCAGATTCTCGGAGAGCAGCTTGTAAAGACGGGTCTCTTCTTCCAACAGGTTCATCAATGGTTTAAACTTCTTCAAATCGTCAAACTCGGGTTGCTCCAGGATTTTTGTAGCCCCGTCCACGAAAACCCGTTCCTTGGATTTGCTGGCCATCGCATTTAAAAGTAGCTGAATGGCTTCGTTAAAAAATCGATCATGAAAAAGAAGCTGGGAATTGATCTCGTTCAGTAGACCGGAGCGAATATCCGAAAGCGATAGCCCGCGCAGCTTTTCATTGAGCAATACCGAGAGCCGGTCTAATTCCTCCGTGGAAACTTCCCGCTCCAGTTCGATCATCTTGTTCTCCACATACCCGGTATCGGTGACGATTACCACCAAAACGGTATTGGGCGAAAGCTTAACCAATTGAATATGACGGAATATAGCTGTTTGAACCTGGGGCCCCAGAATCAGTGAGGGGTACTGCGTCATCTGGACCAAGATTTTGGAGGTTTGATGAATCAACGATTCAATCTCTTGATGATAATTCTCGAGTTCCCGATAGATCGACTTTAGTTCCGGATCCGTTATCTGGCGGACGGCCATCAACGCATCCACATAATAACGATATCCCCGCTCCGAAGGAACCCGCCCGGCAGAGGTATGTGGTTGCTCTAAAAAACCGCCCTCCTCAAGATCCGCCATCTCATTGCGGATCGTGGCCGGAGACAGTCCCAGATCATATCTCCTGGCAATCGTCCGGGAACCTACCGGTTCCGCCGAAGAGATATAATCATCGGTTACAACCTTTAAAATGCGCTTTTTTCTCTCATCAAGCTTGGAGGCCATGAAAAGCACCTCTTGATCGTTAATATTGTTAGCACTCTACTATGGCGAGTGCTAATCTACTAACAAAATATCACTGCTCCTACCGTTTGTCAAGGGGAATCAGGTAAATTCGAGACGAACACTTAGGAAGGCCTTCACAAACTGGATCTTGATAAGGTGTAGATATAAAAAAACCGCCTGATAGCGGTTTTTCCCTTGAACCACAACCGACCCTATCGGTCTTTCATATCAAACTCATTCGCGTCGGCAATTTGGAAGCGTTCGACGCTTTCAACCAGCGTTTCGGCCATTAACCGTAGCTCTTCAGCCTTCTGTTTAACTTGACCCGCGATGGCAGTTTGTTCCTCGGTAGAGGCGGTAACTTCTTCGGCAGAAGCCGCGGTTTCCTCCGAGATCGAGCTGATATTGACGATCGATTGCAGGGTCTGTTCCTTGAAATTGTTTATCTGCTGAACCATCTTGCTCATTTCGCCCATCCGCGAGACCACATCGTCCATGGCGGCGATAATCTCGTCAAAGGCCCGTTCCGCGGTTGCCACAGCCGACATTTGATCTTCCACGATGACATGAGCTTGATCGGCGTTTTGGGTCGAAACATTCGTTTTGGATTGAATGGTCTGAAGGATGGTTTCGATGGTTTGGGCCGCTTCCTGAGTCTGGGCAGCCAGTTTATTAACCTCTTTGGCAACCACCGCGAACCCCCGGCCGGACTCCCCGGCCCGGGCAGCCTCAATTGCGGCATTTATTGCCAAAAGATTAGTTTTTTCGGCAATGTCCTCCATCATTGCAGTGATGTCCCGAATCTGACCGGCGCTGGAATTGAGTTCATCGATATCCTTAATGATGGTGTTGGTAATCTCGCTCGTCTCTTTCGACTTGATAATCAAAAGTTCTACTGCGTCTTTGGATCGAAAACTCAAAGCCTTGGTAGAATCAGAGATCATCTCGACCTCTGCCGCTTTAAATACCACGCTATCAATCTCATTTGCCAGCTCGGTCATTTGCTGTGAGGATTTTTCAGTTTCAGAGGTTTGCTCCATGGTCCCCTTGCTGATATCACTCATGGCTCTCGCCACGCTCTCGGATGATGTGGCCGACTGTTCCGAGCTCTCCGCCATATCCTTGCTGTGTCGCACTACGGCGTTGATGGCTCCCTTGGTATTTACAAGTAATTGGCTGATCATCGCCACCATGTGATTAAAGCTGGTGCCTAACTTCCCGAATTCGTCCTTGGAATCAATGGCAACCCGAACAGTAAGATCACCGTCCTCAGCACGTTTCATCGCTTCCATTACCTGGTTGAGCGGCCGGGAGATAGCTTCGGCCACCTTAAAGGATATGTAAACCGCAAGCACCCCGGAGATCAATCCCAGAATCAGAACGACCAGTCCCACAACTCGGGTGGTATTGACTAAAAACGATGCAGGCGCCATACTCAAGAGATGCCAGCCGTTATTCAAAGACTTAAAGGTTACCAGGACTTGTTGATGGTTAAATTTCCCGGGGAAACTTCCCTGGGTGATTTCACCCTGTAATAAAGAGCGGAGCCGGGCTGGATTCCCCATTAACCCGCCAAGCGATTTACCGATCTCACCTTTGTATTGTAAGGGGGCCGAAACGATCCGGCCTTGGTCGTCAATCACCAGATAAAAGTTTTTATCATTTTTATTTCCCGAATCACTTTCATAGTAATTAAAATTGATGGTTTGATCAATGAAATTCTCGCTGATGAAGAAGGCGAGTACGCCCAACCTTTCTCCGGTGTAAAGGTTACTGATATCCCGTCCGACCACCACTAACCGCCCGTTACCGCTGAGATTCCCGGAGACTGTGCCCCAAACAGCCCCCCCCTTGCTCTGCGTTATCCTGCGATAAATTGAGGATTTTTTAAAATTCCTGCCGTTTTTCCAAGTCAGACCGGTGCCGAAGTATGTTTCCCGTTGTGAAGTGGATATTACTTCCGTGCCGAGGTTGGGGTCGGTTACAGTATAATTCAACAAGTAAGTCTGTATGTCGTGAATTTTACTAAATTGATCAATCTCAGTCGTCGCTTTGGCATAATCCTCTACCAATCGATTGGCGCTTTGGTTGCTCATGAATTGTTGAGTTATATCTTCATATGTTTTAAGCTTCAGCTCCAAATTTACCTTGACTTGGACCAGGCTATCGATGGTGAACTGCGTGATATTGGATTGGATTACCGAACGGGAACTAATGAATGTTATCAGCCCGACGATGATTAAGGGTGCCAGGGAAACCAAAAGAAAAAAGAAGATCAACCGATATCTGGTTGAAGTGCGAGCTTCAAATTGAATAGCGGTCCACAGAGTTCTTGGAGTGATCTTCGTCTGTTTTATTCGTTGAAGTAATCGCCGAATTCCCAGGCGGTTAATGGTATCGCTCAACCATTTCATACTGCACTCCCCCCCGAAAACACTCGGATAAACTAGTAGAAAATAACAAGTAAATTATACCATGTTTATTGAATAAATAACCATCTTAGCATCGTTCGTTATTTCTTTGTAATATTTGGCCATACACCAGAAAAAGACCGGCATCACAGGTTATCTCATGGGGTCTTTGGCAAAAAAAATCGCGTTGATGAGCTCAACGCGACCGATAATCAAGAAGCATATTTCCTATCAATTAATGTTGTAATCTTTCCCGTGCAGCCTGGGCGGCGGATGCGGCATCCGGCGCATAGAGATCGGCTCCGATGGATTGGGTGAAGTTTTCGGTAACCGGCGCACCTCCGGCCATAATCAGCACTTGGTCGCGCAAGCCTTCCTTTACAATCGCCTTAACTACCTTATCCATATTAATCATCGTCGTTGTCAATAACGCTGACATCGCAATGATTTGCGGCCGTTCCGTCTTTATCGCAGTAATAAATTTCTCCGCCGAGACATCGACGCCAAGATCCGACACTTCAAACCCGGCGCCTTGAAACATGATCTTCACCAGATTCTTCCCGATATCATGGAGATCCCCCTCCACGGTGCCGAGAATCACCTTCCCCACGGGTTTGATATCACTGCCCATGAGATGCGGCTTTGACACTTCCATTCCTGCATTCATAGCTCTTGAGGCAATCAACACATCCGGCACATATACCTCATTAACCTTAAACTTCTCCCCAATAACAGACATCCCTGCCAATAAACCCTGAGACAGAATCTTTCCTGCCGCGATCCCCTCGGTTAATGCCTGACTTACCAGCTCTTGAACATTCTTAGCCCTGCCCTGCTGTAAATACTCGGAAATCTGTTCCAAAGTATTCAAGATTAACAGCCTCCTTTAACCATCCCATTATTTATGTTATAAATGGAGCAATACTTTCCGATAAAGCCTCCATCATCTAAAGCTTGCATCATCCCGGGAATCTTGGGATCAAACCTCTGGATTTACGGAATTCACCGGGGGATATATTTATGATTCGCTTAAAAACTTTCGTATAATAGCTCTGATCCTGAAACCCCACCAACCCCGCAACCTCAACAAGGGGAATCTCCTCGTTGAGCAGATATTTCTTGCTGTTTTCTACCCGCAAAACATTCAAGTAGTTGCTAAAGTTGCAATGCATTCCTTCATTAAAAATCTTACTAAAATAAGTCGGACTAAGATTAACATGTCGAGCCAACTTCTCAAGTTTGATTTCCTGTGCGTAATTCTCCCGCATATAGGCCACGGCCTTATAGAGAATATCACTGTTCTTGACGTTAGTTAGGTTAAAGACGGAATCGGTAAACCTGGCCATGACCTTGGAAAGCCAAAAGGCCAGTTCGTCAACGGTTTGAAGTCCGTTGACCTCCCGGAGATAGTGATAGTTCAGGCCGAAGATCACTTCGTTGTCTGCGCCACCCTCCATGGCAGCCCGGGAGAGCACCACGACCAATTCAATCACACGGGTTTTGATGGTTTCAACCTCATTACCCTGGGAAAAAAAAATATAACCAAAGATCTCGTTTAATAACTCCTGTGCACCGGGTTTATCTCCCAGGCGAATCTTAAGTACCAATTCCTTCTCTTTTTCTATGGGGTAGGCCGGCTGTTGCCCGGAACCGATTTTTATCTGTTGCAGTACCTCGGCAATGGCGGCCTGTTGATCGGAGTAGGCCTGACGATCCCTGGATA
>DASVMB010000040.1:0-12345 GCA_036384575.1 Bacillota bacterium | reverse complement strand
ATAATTCCCGGGGATGGGTTTTAGGGGCTTCCAGTACCAAAAACTCAGTATCGTAACCCGCATCGCGCAGAATTTCCCTTTGCAGTTCTCCGTAATAGCCAAAACGACATGGGCCGACCCCTCCGGCCATCAAAATCAATTCTGCGCCTTGCCGAAGTGCCTCGACATAGTTACCCAAGTTCACTTTGAGGGGAAAGCACGCGAATTCCGGAGCCAATTTGGTTCCCAGTGAAATGGTCGCTTCAGTAATGGGCGGGGGCACTACCGGTTCAAGGCCCAATTCATTAAGGAGTGCCCGAAAGGGAATATAGGAATTGCCGATATGGGGAAAGGTTACCTTCAACATGCCCGCCTCTGGTAATGAATGAGATCCAAAAATGCCTCGAGTCTTGTGATCATTCCCGCTTCCCCGCTTTGTTCTTCAAAGTTCAATTTGAGAAGCGGTTTTCGAGCCGCTTTAATTCTCCGTTCCAGCAAATCGCCGACCACTGCTTCCGGCCCACAGGCAAAGGAAGCCAAATGAATAAAACCGTCAATCTTCATGACCGGATCATTCAGCATCCATTCCAAAGCATCAAATTGGGTACGCCCGATGGTCCAAAAAAGGGATTTATTTAGTTTTCCCGCACCCACATCCAGATATGATGCCGGCATCAACTCGGGTGTAATAAAACGTAATCCTTGATTTGATAAAAAGTCAAGCAGGTTCAGGTTCAATTCCGGATCGTACAGACAATAAGGGTGTCCTAAAAGCCCTACAGTCAACCCTGATTTTGGTACGGACCACTTCTCGTATGATTGAACCAATGCTTGTCCCGGGTTGTCAGGTATATAACGTCCTTTGGGAGGTAAAAAGTTTTTCGGAACCTTAAGCCCTAATTCTTGGGCGGCATGAAACAATCCGGTCCGGAAATCGGCAGATTTCTGCCCGGCAGTCACTGATATCAGTTTTGATCCGATATCCGGTACCGTTTGGCGTGCCAAATCGGGTAATCCCATAAATTTGGGACAGATATAGGCATCTGCCTCCACCTTAATCAGATGGGGCAGCATGACATAATCCACCCGGGAATTCAGATAACGTAGATGACCCAAGAAAATTTTAACCGGCAGGCACAATTCATCCAAGGCCACCTCGGTTCCTGCTGTTAGGATCATTTGATCGGTGGGTGGAGAGACCAGGGTTTCGGCACCCGCAGCGTGCCAGAAATCTTCCCAGACCCCGCCATACCAATAATAAAGTAAAGCCCTGGGGATTCCGATGATCAAACCATTCTCACCTCAGCGCGATCGCTTGATGTTTCTTACCTTTTATTTGTAAGAAAACATTCTATATATTTCGTAATAAATAAGGCTTTTCCTGCAGATTATGTTAGGTGTTTGTTGTTTTTTGTTAATCAATACTCGAAGAATCAATCATTAATGCGGCTTCGCTGCAAGATCTCCTGGACCGCCCGAGTGGTAATCCGCGCTCCGTCCTCCACAAGATCAGCGTCATCCATCTTGCCTAGATCGCCTAGACCGATGATTACCGGTACCTGTATTTGATTTAAAATATCCACGGTATCGCCTTCAACTTTTTGATGACCGTGAGGTTCAGGTCGGCCGTTCTTATCGACCGGTCCGGATACCACCCCTCCATCCCGATTGATCGAGGCAGTGACAGGTACCCCCTTTACACTTCCGGTGTTAGAGGCAACCGCCACAACACCCAAAATCTCTAATTCAGGATCTTCCGCCAGATGTTTCAAAACTTTCTCGCCTTTACCTTGATCGCAGTCACCGCAATCATCTACCATAACCAAGACCGGATCGCAGGCGGCTTGTTTGACGGCGGCGGCAACCTTTTCACCGTCTATAGGGGTGGGATTACCGCCTGAAAGTGAGATCGCCCGGCCTCCCACATTCCGGGCGACTCTTTCCACCACCTTTTGGGCGATCCGGTCTCCATCGGTTATCACGATTATTCTACGTTTTACCAAAGCCGATTACATCTCCTTACTGTTGTTACAAGATCGACCAAGCGCACATAACTTCCGCGGATTCCGGCAGCTGTAATCCACCGACCCAGGGCATAACCTTTTAGGCGCTGTGAAATAAACCCACCCATCTTGGCCAGGAAATTGATGGTGCTCAGGGCATCGAAGAACTTCCAGTCCAACGTATCCAGGCCAGGCCGACTCTGTAAAAAATGAGCAATGACCTCCAGCATAAATCGGGGATTCCCGCCAAGTCCCAACACATATACCTCGTTATCCTGTTCATCCCGGCCAAAAAAATACGGGGTCCCCAAGCTGTTGTCCGACTTACGATCAAAGGCGGGCATCCCGGTTAACTCCCGAAGGGAGGGCACCCGATCACTGGGTAGTTTTCCCAAGTGAATCGAAGCCGCGACAACCGAGGAATGTACCCCGGCAAAACAATAGTAAAAAATCTTTGCCAAGCAGTCCTCCTTGCGCTAATTAGGACGGGCGTTCAACCATCGTACCTCATCAAACTCCATCCCGACTTGGCGGATGGTACGCTTCACTATCCCGACAAGGATTGGAAAGGAGAGAATTGTTCCGAAAGTAACTACAGGCCGGCCGAGCTTAACCAATCCCAGTCCCCGGGAGGAGTAACCGCCGGTAACCATAAACGGATTGAATCCCTGCATACAATCGATGAAGTAATATTCGTCCGGGTTACCGCCGTTCAACCGAATAAACTCCTTGATGATACCGATAACCAACTTCGCTTGGTTCCGGCGAGCCAGAAAAAGGATATCGTTTCCCCATTCATCGGTTCCCGCATAAATCAGTTTGCCGTGATGCTCCCAGGTTAACTGGTCGAAATAAGGCACCTGCTGTAACTCTTTAAAACCGGGCAGGCGATTGCGGGGGATCAAACCCAGATGAATTGCTGCCGCGGTAGGTGAGGCGTGGGAACCGCCAAAACAGTGATAGATGATCTTCAAGCCTTTACCTGGGGGGCCTCAACCACCCGTGGTTCCTTCCGGGGGTTTGGGATCCTCGGGGTGGTCTTCTCTATCCGATTCCGGCCGCGGGGTATCGGAACCACTGGTAGTCTTGTCCTCCTCGGTCTCGCCCATTGCCCCGGTGAACTCCCGGCCCAGACTCTTCAGGCTTCCCCGGTTGATCAGCAAAAACAGTCCAACTCCTCCAACTGCGGCCAGGACAATCCAGAATAGACTCCGCGAACTGCCCCGGCTTACCGCTGCATTACGTGCAGGACCATAGAGCGCTTGCCGGGCGGCTGCCGCAAAGATCTGGGCCCCCCGTTCCGCGGAGGCCTTACTGTTGGTATGTGCCCCAAACTCAAGTAATATCGATCGCGGACCTAGATCCTGATTATACTTGCCATGCCCGTAAAAGATCCCTTTAATGAAACCAGGGTATTTCTTGTCTACAATCTGTTTAATCTGCTTGGCAAAAGTGTTATTTGCTTCAAAATTGGGATTTTGCCTCCCCACTACAAGTTGGACTTTGGTTACCCCTTTATTACCGATGGTATCGGCATAAACTTGCTCCGGCACTGCATCGCGATGGACATCCAAAAGGGTGGTTGGTTGATTGCGCAGGAGTTTTGCCGCAGTACGTCGAGAACGGTCATAGGCCGTCGCGTCGTGCGGATCGTGGGGGGTCTTATCATGAATTACCGGAATTCCTTGATTTTCGAAAGACCGGGTCAGAGAGTCTCCCACCTGGAAGATCCCGCCGTTCGCCGGTTTACTTGCTGTCCCGTCTCCAGGGATATAGGATTCATCGGAATGAGTATGATAAATCCCTATGGGCCCTTTTTGACGGACCTCAGCCCGCCAGAACTCCCCGTTGAATACGGAAACCAGGAAAGCGCGACACTCGTCTAAAACACTGGCTTCCATGGCGTTTTTCCTAATCAGCTTGGCTACTGCCGTATGCCCCTGTAACCGAACGACCTGGTACAAATTATTGTCATGATTCAAATACTCATCCCCGACTACCATTTTATGGGCAGTCTGGGTAATTAATCTCCCCGAACCGTCGGTAAGCTTATAGTAACCATTATCCAACTCATCCTCGGCCAGACCGGGGTTAACGGCGATCGTAAACAGGAATCCGGTCCACAGGATGATCTCCAAAAACCGTTTCACGGCCGTTCCTCCTTCTTGGGATCCGCATCAATCTCCGGGTGATCCAGTGCTTCCCGAAGCTCTTCGGGACGGTCTTCACGCTCAGGGCCACCCTGAAGCGCCTCACGACTCTCACCGATTATTTCAGCCAATAACACCGCCAATATTCCGGCGATGATGATCGTATCGAAGATACCGCCGCCGCCGATCTTTGTAGGCACATTGAGCCCACTCACGCCAACCTCGATTACATGGGCAATATCCATTGCCAGTACTCCAAGGGTGGCGATGATGAATGCCAGTCGGCGGGACCGTCCGGCGATATAAGCGACGACTCCTGCGATGATCGCCCAAAGGTATTGTGGTTCGATAAAGCCCCGGGCGGTATCGAACCGGTACAGTTTATTTACACCATATAATACACCGGTGGTTAAGACGATCCCGATCAGGGAACGCAACCATTCCCTACCTGAACCGGCCCGGCTCAGAACATAAATGGCTAAAGCCACCGGAAGAATGGCTCCGCCAATGTTCAGGCTGATATAGGGATTACGCCAAATGGGTATGTCGATGAAACTACCTGCGATCAAAGCCACAATAAAGATAATGCCGCCACGATCGCTCAAATAAAGCCGGTCCAGCACTCTATGGGCCATTCCCAAGAATATCAAGATGCTGACGCCGATTAACAACACAATACCGCTCATCATTGATACCTCCTTTATCCAATAGAGTCTCCGGCCATACTCCCGGTTATGCTGGAATGGTACTGGGAAAAGCGGCGTTCCTGGATCATACAGGAAACTGAAAGTCAAAGGGGTACTCCTTGCGGTTGGGGGTTTGATATGAGGAAACAAAAAATCCGATCAAACGATCGGATTTGGGATGGTAAGATTAGTATATTGGTTAAGGTTTAAGCGTCAGGTTCGTCCGAAATTATTTGGTCTCTTTCTTCAGGAGTTCCCCTAAATTTTGAGTTACTGCCCCACTATCCTGGTCATTCAGGTAACCGGCCATTTCCTCGTCATGTTGATCTTGCAGTACTTCTTTCAGACTGAGTGAGATTTTGCGGTTGGCCCGATCCAACTTAATGATCTTGGCCTGGACTTCCTGACCGGCAGAAAGGACTTCATCGGGTTTGGCGATATGTTTGTCGGAGATTTGGGAGATATGGGCCAATCCGTCGACTCCGGGAGCGAGATTGATAAAGGCGCCGAAGGACTCCATCCGGACGACTTTTCCGGTGACGGTTTCTCCCTCCCGTAAATTTTGAGTTGCCAGATCCCAGGGATGTTGCTGAATTTGCCGAAGGGATAAGGAGATTCGCTTGGATGCCGGATCGATCTTCGTCACCAGCACCTCCACCCGATCACCTTCCTTGAGGATATCGCGGACCGATTTTACCCGCTCCCAGCTCAATTCGGAGATATGAATCAATCCTTCAATTCCGGAACCAAGATCGACAAAGGCGCCAAAATCGGTGATCCTGGTAACAGTACCGGATTTACGATCATTTTCGTGAATCGTGGCAAAAAATTCGGCTTCGGCCCGTTTCCGCTCTTCCTCTAGAATCACACGTCTGGAGACCACTACCCGATGTTTGGCCCGGTCAAATTCGAGAATCTGTACCGGGAACTCTTGCCCAACCAGGCCAGCCAGATCTTTAATGTAGCTTAACGCGGCTTGTGATGCGGGCATAAAACCCTTGACCCCGTTGACATTAACACTCAATCCACCCTTGATAGCCGCTGTAACCGTTGCTTTGACGCTGGATTTTTGTTCAAAGCTCTTTTCCAGTTCAAGCCATACTTTTTCCTGTTCCACCAGACGGCGTGATAAGCGAATTTTATCCTCATCACCGGTCCGGGTAACCATCACCTGAATCACGTCTCCGACCCGAACCAAATCCTTGGCGGAAATGGCTTGCTGAACCGTCAGATCCTCCAAGGGGATTGTCAAATCCGATTTGCCGCCGATATCAACAAAAGCGGCATCATCGCGCACCAATACGACTTTGGCATCGATGATTTGACCTTCATTTAACTCTTTGAATCGATCAAGCGACCAGTCATAATCTGTCGGCTCGGATACTGTCGTATCAATCTCCGTACCTTTCGAATTCTCATTCGCCTCTTCCACTAACACTTACCTCCTAAAAATTCGATTTGAGCAATCACTTCTTGTATTTGTTCATCCGGAGTTGAGGCTCCCGCAGTAACGCCGATTTTCTCAACTCCAGCCAACCATTGGGGGTTCAACTCCGCTGCTTCCTCTACCTGGAAGACCCGGGAACAGTTTTTCCGGCTGATCTCCGTCAATCGTGAGGTATTGGCGGAATTCCGCCCGCCTACTACCACCATTAAGTCAACTTGACGGCTTAACTCTGCCGCCTCAGCCTGTCTCTCCGAAGTTGCCAGACAAATGGTGTTAAAAACACGCAATTCCTTGGTGAGAGGAATCAATTCGGTGACTAAACGTCCAAACCCGGAGATTTCTTGAGTTGTTTGGCTCAACATACCAACTTTCGGTTGAATGCGCGCGCGAATCATCGCTGTGTCGAGCTTCCGGAAGTCATCAACCACCAATGCTTGGCCTGCAATTGAATCTAAGACACCTTGGACCTCGGCATGTTCAGCCTGACCATAGATAATGACCTGATAACCTTCATCGCGAAGGGAAATGGCCAGCTGCTGCACATTTTTTACAAATGGACAGGTTGCGTCGGTAAGGGTTAGACCCCTCGCCGCTGCTTCCCGGTAAACGTCGGGTCCGGCCCCATGTGAACGAATTACCACTCGGCCATGGGGAACTTCCCCAATGGATCTTACCAGACCGAGCCCCCGGGATTTCAAGCGTTGCACCACACCGGGGTTATGAATCAACGGCCCCAGACTATAAAGTGGAGTAGACTTATCCTCTAAGGCTGCATCAACCATTTCGATGGCTCTCCGGACTCCAAAGCAAAATCCGGCAGTCCGGGCCTTTTTAATCTCCATTGTTCACCCCTGCCGGGACCTGCCTTGAGGGCAATTCCGCCCCGCGCCTCACCGCTAACTCAATCACTTGGTCCACAACCGCTGAGATTGGCAGTCCGGTTGTATCCAATAAAACGGCCTCCGCGGCCTGGTGTAAGGGATCAATCTCACGGCTGCTGTCGTATTTATCCCGCTTTTCGATTTGAAGCTTGATCTCATCGGGATCCACGGCCAGTCCTTTGGCAGACAGTTCCGAACTGCGCCGCCGGGCTCTTTCTTCCACTGAAGCCGTAAGAAAGATTTTGAGTTCGGCATCGGGTAAAACCACGGTGCCGATATCCCGGCCATCCATCACCACTCCGCCCCCGATAGCCAAATGTTGTTGCAGACGGACCAGGGCAGTCCTGACACCAGCTACAGCCGCAACGGCCGAAACATTGGCGGTAATCTCAGGGCTGCGGATGGCATCGCTGACATCATTTCCGTCTAAAATGAGACGAAGTTGGGTTCCCTCTGGTACCGGTTCATACAAAAGTTCTATTTTGGACTCTTCCGTCAAGCGGGTCAATTCCATTTGATCGGTCACCTTAACCCGGCAATTCTTCGCCTTAAGGGTAATAGCCCGGTACATGGCTCCGGTATCGATATATGTATACCCGAGTTTCAGGGCAGCCTCCCTGGCTATGGTGCTCTTGCCGGATCCGGCCGGCCCGTCGATGGCGATTCTGATCTTGTTTTTCATTTTTCCCCGTTCAAATGCAAATATCTATGATGACTGAAACCTATCGGTTATCTGCCAAAGAGATCAATACTTACCCTGGTTCAGATCCTCCCGTCCTTTATGAACAATCCGTATTGTCCTTTCCAAACTCTCTTCCAACTGTTCCAGGATCTTGTTGGCATATTGCATCGCATCGGTTTCAATATCTGCCGCCGTCCGTTTGGCTTCTTCAAGGATACGCCGTGATTCTTCTTCGGCCCGGGTGACAATCTGATCCTCCCGCACCAAACGTTCGGCGTAAGTCTCCGCTTCGCGTAAAATACGTTTTGCCTCTTCCTGGGCCTGACTCAAATAACGTTCCTTTTCGCGGCTGATCATTTCGGCTTCTTTAATCTCATCCGGCAGAGCAATCTGAATCTTTTTGATCAACTCCGCCAGTTCCTCCTTATCGATCCAAACCTTTCCCGCCAGCGAAAAATTTGAGTTGCCCAGCTTCTCCAGATGGTCTAATAATAACAACAAATTCATCTTCGGCATGCTTTTGCTCCTATACCAGTGAAAATTTGCGTCGCAGAGCTTTCTCTACTTCCTCCGGCACTAATTCATGAATATTACCGCCGAATAGGGCCAATTCCTTTATCATGCTGGAACTAAGGTAGGAATACTCATTATTGGTCATCATAAACATCGTCTCAATCTCCGGGGCTTGTCTTTTATTACCCAACGCCATTTGAAACTCGATCTCAAAATCAGAAATGGCCCGTAAACCCTTCACGATGAGATTACCATGCATCTTCCGGACAAAATCCACCAAAAGACCGGTGAAACAGTATACCTCTACATTCGGGAGGTGTTTAACAGCCGAACGGATTAGATCCACCCGTTCCTCCGGTGAAAAAAGCGGTTTCTTGCTTGGATTTTGCAATACTCCGACTACCACTTCGGGAAAAAGTTGTGCGGTTCGTTCGATTATATCGAGATGTCCGTTGGTAATCGGATCGAAGCTTCCCGGGCAGATTGCCTTAACTTTATGCGGGTTAGGAGTTTCGAAGGTCATGGTTTCCAATCCTTCTTGTTTTACAAAAGAATTTTCCGGTATATCTTCCGATTCAAGCCGGACTTTGGATACGCAGAAAAAAACTGAGGCTAATATCACCGTAATGCCGTGTTTTATCTAGCAATAAACCTGCCGGTGTCTTTAGAACCATCTTCCGGGGATGCTCCACAACTAAAATACCGTCCGGTTGAAGCAAATCGCCGGCTACAATAGCATTCAGCGTATCCGGGAGCAGCCCCGCCTGAAACGGTGGATCAAGAAAAATAAGATCAAAGCAAAGACGCTCGGCAGCGAATACCCGCAACGCATCAGCGGCTGAAAGATGCATGATCTGAAAGTCTACTCCGGATATGAAGCTCGAGTTCTCCTGAATCAAACGAATGCTGGCGTGATTCGCATCACAGAATATCGCAGATTTCGCGCCCCTGGAAAGAGCCTCAATGCCTACCGCTCCGGTACCTGCGAAAAGGTCAAGAAAAGCGGCATCGCATACCCGATTGCCCAAGATATTGAAGAGGGCTTCCCGGACCCGATCGGCCGTAGGCCTTACGCCCTCATGTTTCGGGCTTTTCAATTGTCGGCCCCTGTATTCACCGGCAATGATTCTCATTTGACACTCTCATGCTTCAGTATAATACTCTCCGCTAGGGAGAGCAATATGCCATATTCTCCGGTTCGTTCAATTTCAATTCATTCATAGGAAAGGTCTATTTTGAGAGGTTATTTTTAATAAAAAATTATTTTTTTGATTACTGGATTTTTAAAACCAAGGTTTTAAACTAAAGTTTTTTTAAACTAAAGTTTTTAAAACAAAAGTCGCCTCAAAAACGGTCAGGGAGGCTTTCCCCATTCCGGCGGCGACCATCGGAAAACTGCCGTAAGTCTTAATTACCCGGTATCTGTTTCCTGGCAAATCATCCGTCTCACAACTGTCTTCAATATGTAAGGTAATCAGTTCGCCGTAATTACAGCTTGCTCATTTTTGACCTGTCATATTACATGGTAATATACAGGCAATTTCGCCAAGCTATAACCTGGCGGGAGCGTCACTCAATCGAAAACAGGTAATAGTATAATGGTTGTCCCCCGTAGTAAAGCTCAATCTCGGCATCGGGCAACAACTCCTCAGCACGGTTTAACAACTCCTGTGCGGTGGGGGCTGTGACATCGCTCCCGTAATAAATAGATATTAAGCCGCTGTGAGCCTCGGAAGTTTTTTCAAGTGCTTTCAGCACTACATCTTCGGGTTTCTTTCCGGAAGTAACGATCTCCCCGTTCACTAAACCGATAATATCGCCCTTTTCAATATCCAATTCACCTAATTTGATACTCCGAACTGAATAAGTGATCTCACCGGTAATCACTGCTTCGCTCTTTTCCGTCATCCGGCTTACGTTCTCATCCAGTGAGAGATTCTCCGAAAAACTCATAACCGCCGCCAAACCCTCGGGTACACTATGGGTCGGCACTACTTTAACCGGTGTTGAGACCAAATCCTGGACGTGGTTAGCGGTAAGAATGATGTTTCCATTGTTCGGCAAGATGATGATCTCGGGGGTATTCAATTGTGATACAGCCTTCGAGAGGTCCTCGATGCTAGGGTTCATTGTTTGACCGCCGTTTACGATACATTGCACCCCCAGGCTGCGAAAGATCCGGTCCATACCATCACCCGACGCTATGGCAACAATCCCAATCCGGCGATTGTTACCCTCGGAAGAAGCCAGCTTTGCCAGACGCTGTTGACTCTGTTCCACCATATTATTAATGTTGATCTCGAACATTTCACCCATTCGCACGGCAAAATCAAGAATAATCCCGGGATTATTCGTGTGAATATGAATTTTTGCCGTGTTCTCGTCACCCACTACTAGAAGGCAGTCACCGTGCGGATTTAAGCTATTCTTGAGTGATTCCAAATCCAGGCTTTTTCCTTTAAGAATGAACTCGGTGCAATATTGGAAATTGATTTCCTCTTCAGGAAGAGAATCGCTATCGGTATATGATGTAACACTCGTAACCTTTACGGGAGTTTCAATAAGTTCCGATGCGGTTTCATCCGGTGCCTCGCCTTTCAGCGCTTGGACAATACCCTTGGCAAACATTACCAGGCCTTGACCGCCAGCGTCAACTACTCCGGCTTGTTTCAAAACCGGAAGCATATCCGGGGTTTTAGCCAGCACTGAACAAGCATGTTGATAGATTTTTTCGGCAAATTCTGTGAGGGTTAGCTCTTTATCGACATTCGCCGTTGCAAAACCGGCCATTTCCTTGATAACCGTTAAAATGGTCCCTTCAACCGGTTTCCTGACCGCCTGGTAACATAGACTGGCAGAACCGTTCAACCCGGTAACAATATCTTGTTTTGAAAGTTGATCCAGATCCTTTGGCAAGGCTTTGACAAACCCTCTGAAAAGTTGAGAAACAATGACCCCGCTGTTGCCGCGGGCTCCCATCAATGCGCCGTAAGCCGCAGACTCCAAAAGATCGGCCACCCGGTGGGAACCATTCTTATTTAACTCTCGTAAAGCCGATTGAAATGTGAGATACATATTGGTCCCGGTATCACCGTCGGGAACCGGAAAAACATTCAGGGCGTCAACCTCGGCTTTATGAACATGCAAACTACTGGTTCCGGATGTTATCAATTGTTTCAATAATTCACTATCAATTGCATCTGGCTGCAAGATACTGCCTCCTTAACCCTTTGATTCTACGGTATTCCGACGATTTATTCAAGTACTTGCGTCCAATTTCGGACGATCTAGATGGCTCAGTTTAGATACCGTAATGGAAAATCCGCAAACACGCGTTTAGAAACAACCCTCCGGGTCTTTGATTACTTTTTATTATTGGTCCGTACCCCTTGAACAATCACGTTAACGAGAGTAATCTCCAGTCCCAGCTGACTTTCGATGGCATATTTAACATTCTCAATGACATTACGCGCCACTTCTTGAATTCGTACACCATATTCGACGATGATGTAAAGATCGACCTCAACCCTCTCATCTTCGATGATGACTTCAATCCCCTTGGTCAAATTATCCTTTCCGGTGAAGAGTTCGGCGATCCCATCTTGAATATTACGAGAGGCCATTCCCACTACCCCGAAGCACTGCAGGGCGGTGATTCCGGCGACCATGGCGATGGCGTTGGGTGCGATGTTCACATTACCCAACTGGGTGGAGTTTTTGGAATCCAATTTTTCCGGCACAGAGCTTCCTCCCCCGTACAACGACTTTATCGCGCGGGTGCGCGCCAATCCTCAAAAATAAGTCTGAAAATGACCTGGAATACAATTCGAGATGAAATACCAATTTCCTGCATTAATCTACACCATGTTTATACGAAAAACAACCCCTTTTTTTATAATTTGTACCACGAGACGGATCTGCCACGCAGACTTTTTGAGCAGTATCAATGCAAAACTTATTATAAACGGTTTACTCTAAAAAGATTA
Source organism: Bacillota bacterium (assembly GCA_036384575.1). GTDB lineage: Bacteria > Bacillota > UBA4882 > UBA8346 > UBA8346 > DASVMB01. The sequence continues at coordinate 18 of DASVMB010000040.1, read as the reverse complement.
ATTGTATCATTGTTTCCT
>DASVMB010000039.1:0-9106 GCA_036384575.1 Bacillota bacterium | reverse complement strand
CGGAGTTTTAGTGGCGATAATGATATCTTTGCGAATATCGGAAAGCGCATTTCCGATCTTTTCCTCACTGTTGGTATAGCTCCGCGCAGTATCATAAAAGTTGATCCCGCCCTCGTATGCTTTTCGCAAAACCAGTTTCGCATCATCAAATTCGATACGCTGGATGGGTATGGCGCCAAACCCGCTCCGGCTGACTTTTAAGTTGGTACGACCCAAAATAATCCGATCCATAACCGAATCGCTCCTCTCTGCTGCCACGTAAATATCAGTTTAAACATCACTTTCATTATACCCGACCCGCTCAAGGTCAACAATCATTTTCCCCAAGACCCGGTTAATAAAAAAAAAATTACTTACGCATGCCGATGACGACGCCCGTTCCGGGCGTACAAAAAAAGAACCGGGTTGCCGTTTGGAACTCGGTTCTTTTCTCAAAGTATCGACTTTAACTTTGGAGTTATTTCTTGGCTAAAGATTTCCGAATATCGAGCGCAACCGCGCTCACAATGATTAAACCCTTGATAATCATCTGCCAGTATGGGTTCAACCCGATGAAAGTCAGTCCATAGTTGATAATAACCAGGATCAACACACCGGCTACAATCCCTTGAACGGTTCCGGTACCGCCCGTCGGGGAGAGACCGCCGACGACGCAGGCCGCGATGGCGTCGAGCTCATAGCCGTTACCATAGTTGTTGGTGGCGCCACCGGTTCTGGCGGATTCAAGAACTCCGGCCAGTCCGTACAGGGCACCGGCGATGACGTACATCACCAAAAGGGTTCTCTCGACATTGATACCGGATACCCGGGCGGCATTAACATTACCGCCGATGGCATAGGTGTTTTTTCCGAAGCGGGTCTTGTTCATAACCACCCACATGAGCACTGTAACAATGACCGCAATAATGACAATATAGGGAATGGAGTAAATGGCCCCGCTGCCGAGATTGGTGAAATCAGCCCGCAGACCGCCGATAGGCTGGGATTGATTGGGCGGCATATCAAAATAAATGGAGTTGATACCGTAAATGATAACCATGGTACCCAATGTGGCAATAAAGGGCGGTACGCTCAACCGGGATACGATATACCCGTTGATTAAACCGAAAAAGGTACATGCAATAATTGCAATCAAAATCGGGACGAATAACGGTAACTGGGGCAAGTTCGGGAAGAACAACCGTAAATAATCCGGTACTTGCAACATGGAAGCGGAAACGACCGCGGCCAGTCCCACCATCCGGCCGGCTGAAAGATCGGCGCCGGCTGTCAAAATTGCAAACATCGCTCCCAGCGCGATAATCATCCGGGTCGCAGACTGAAACAAAATATCATTGAGACTTCGGAATGAAATGAAAAGGGGATTGATAAAAGCCATAACACCAACTAGAGCGATAAGCACAAAATAAATGGCATGCTGACTTACGAAATTACCTGCTTTCTGTAAGCCCATCAGTTGATTCTGAGCTTCAGCTTTAACAGTATTCTTTGAGTCCATAAATTGAAACCCTCCTTCAAATGTGCCGTCAAAACCAAAGGCTGTCCTCCAAGCGAACCGGGAAAGTTTCTTGCACCGTTTTTTTCAGAGATTATGCAATAAACTTTGCGGCGAGGCGCAAAATCTCTTCCTGATTGGTGCTCTGACCATCGACAATACCGGATAGCCGCCCCTGGCTCATCACCATGATCCGGTCCGACATTCCGAGCAACTCCGGCATTTCCGAAGAGATCATAATGATACTCTTACCTTGACGGGCCAGATCGGCGATGATGGTGTAGATCTCGTATTTGGCTCCCACATCAATCCCGCGGGTCGGCTCATCCAACAGTAAAATATCGGGCTCGGTCAAAAGCCACCGGGCAAAGAGTACTTTTTGTTGATTTCCGCCGGAGAGATCCTTCATGATGGTTTTCAATGAAGGCGTTTTAATCCGCAGCAGATCAACGCTCTTCTCTGCGTCGGCTTTACGTTCTTTATCATTCAATAAAAACTTTTTCACGTAATGGTCGACATTAGCGACCAACATATTTTCCATCACTGAAAGTGCCGAAATTACACCGGTAACCCGTCGCTCCTCAGTTAACAAGGCAAATTTATGGCGTTTCGCATCCACCGGGGATTTAATCTGAACGGGTTGACCTTTCAGGATAATTTTCCCGGATTCGATCCGGCGTAGTCCGAACAAGGCTTCAACCAGTTCGGTCCGTTGTGCGCCAACCAGTCCGCCAATCCCCAGGATTTCACCTTTACGAAGCTCAAAGGAGATCTCCTTAAAGGATTTGGGAAGGGGTGAGGTTAAGCCATCGACTTTCAGTACCACCTCTCCGGGAACATTCTGCCGCTCCGGGAAACGATTGGTCAAATCCCTGCCGACCATTCGGGAGATGATCATATCGGTTGTCAGTTCCGAAGAAGGCCATGTTCCGACCCGTTTACCGTCCCGCATAATGGTCACTTCATCGGCGATCTTCAAAATTTCTTCCATCTTGTGCGAAATATAAATAACCGCAACACCGCGGTCTTTTAATTCATGAATTATTCGGAACAGATGTTCCACTTCGTTCTCGGTCAAGGAAGAGGTCGGTTCGTCCATGATGATGACTTTCGAATCATAGGATACGGCTTTGGCGATCTCCATCGATTGGACTTTCGATACCGACATACTACCGACAATCGTTTTAGGCTTGATATCCATATCAAGGCTCTTAAAGAGCTTCTCCGTGTCCTGATACATCTTTTTATGATCGACCAGCTTTATCGGCCCGTAACTCTTCATCGGGAATCGGCCTAACCAAACATTTTCCATTACATTTCGAAAGGTAACCGTGTTCAGTTCCTGATGGATCATGGAAATTCCGCGATCCATCGCGCACCTGGGATCGGTGATATCGATCTTTTCTCCGTTTAAGATGATTTCGCCGTTATCCGGTTTATAGAGGCCAAAAAGACATTTCATTAAGGTTGCTTTACCGGCTCCGTTCTCTCCCATGAGGGCATGGACAGTGCCGGGGCGTACTTTCAGAGTAACATTATCAAGCGCCTTGACACCGGGGAATTCCTTTGAAATGCCATTCATTTCAAGTAAAAACTCACTCATTTTTACACCCCCTGCGGTCCCGATCATGACGGATCTATGTTTCATCCTACCGTTTGGATTCGGAATTTAACGTTCTGCACTAACTACCAAATTGCTAATATACATTCACTGCGGAGGTTCTCTGCCCAAACGTGAATTTACTCTAGTCGGCGGTAAAACCGGTCCACGGAATCAGAGGATGAATTCGTCGGGTTTCAATCCGCCATGGCCTAAATATCGCATACGACCTAAATATCATAAAGCAAGGGAGCAGAACTGCTCCCCTGCTTTTTCAAACTATTAAGCGAAAATCAGCTTACTTCGCGTCGTTCATGTTGGATTTAAGAATCTTCTTATACGGTACCCAGACGTATTTGCCGTCGGTGATGGTATAACCGGTATTGGCCAGAGTCGGGGTCTTGCCTTGAGCCAAAACATAGGAGAGCATTAAGGTCGCTTTGCCTTGGTTCTTGGCATCGTTCAAAACAGTACCGAGCATGGTGCCGTCTTCCAGAGCTTTCAGGCCAGGGGCGGTAGCATCAACGCCGACAACCGGCATGTATTTGCCCTCTTTGAAATAACCGGCGGCTTTCAGGGCTTCGATGGCGCCGAGAGCCATATCGTCGTTATTGGCGAGTACGACTTCGATCTTGTCACCGTTGGCGGCGATGAAGGCGGCCATTTTCTCTTGACCTTTTACACGATCCCACATACCAGTGTCTTCAGCAACTTTCTCTACTTTGATACCGGCATCTTGGATGGCTTTGATGGAATACTTGGTACGTAACTCGGCGTCTTGATGGCCGGGTTCGCCTTTCAACATAACATACTGCATAACGCCATCTTTGTTCCGATCCGCTTCGGCATGAGACTTCCAGTACTCAACCAGGATCTGGCCTTGAATGGTTCCGGACTCCTCGGCTTTGGCGCCTACATAGTAAACCTTGTTCCATTTTTGCATATCTTCCGGTAGCGGCTCACGGTTGAAGAATACAACCGGGGTCTTGGCTTTCTTGGCCTTGTCGATGATTACGCCTGCAGCGGTGCGATCAACCGGGTTGATGGCCAGAGCATTAACCCGTTTGGTGATGAACAAGTCGACCTTATCGTTCTGGGTCGGTTGGGAGTTTTGGCTGTCAACCATATCCACCTTGATTTTCTTCTCAGCGGCTGTGGCGGTAATGGCATTGCGCACACCGGTCATGAAGGTGTCGTCAAACTTGTAGATTGCGACACCGACGGTCAATGTTTTCGCAGCGCCGACAAAAGCGCTTGCGATCATCAGACCCAGCAGTGCAGCCACGACGACGAATACTACCGACTTTTTCACAAACAATCCCTCCTATAAATTTTTATGAGCCCGCGCTCATAGTGTATGGGGTCTCATCGGCCTCATCTCAAATTTTTCCCCCGTTTTCCTTCACGAAACGTCCGACACCCTCGTTTAAAAGGAGTCTTCCATTACGAAAGGAAAATCTAAAAAGTGGTAAGGAGAAAAAGTTCTAAGTTGAAAGCAGATGAAACAATGTGATAATTTCGCTGCCTTCACACAAATTTCCTGCTTTCCTTTTAACAATTTCAAAATATTTTTCTATGCGAGGCAAAGCCAGATGATTCAATGATTTCCTGCATATCGGGCATTTCTGTGGTTAACCGGAGGTTTACTTTCGTCTGGTTCTCTTTTCTTACTAATCCTGATAAAAGTCCCTTCAAACGGGACTTTCAGAAGAACAAAATGAACGAGCCCTAGTATTCGCGAAGTTCATTTTTCATATTAATTATGCATATGCATAGACAACCTAGAAAATAACAGTTATCTGGAAATAGTCATCCTTGAGGACCTTTACCGCTTGAGACCGGGGGGCCAGGGCTTGGCCATGTATCATGCAATAATAATTTTCAGACCGGCTTGGGAGAGTTGGCGAACCGCTGCCGTATCGGGTCGTCCGTTGATGATTGCGATGAAGCCGGGGGTGATCTTGGAGAGCTGTACCGGAGCAACTTTACCCAATGCCGAGGCCTCGGCGATGATCACCGCCTGTTTGCAGTTGCTGAGCACCGCGGCGGCGGTATTGGCTTCAACCATATTATTACTGGTTATGCCCCGTACCGGATCAATGCCGTCCACCTCCGAGAATGAAACATCGTAGTCCAGCTCCCGGATGACCCGTTCCGCCAGATGACCCAGCATTGTCATAGTACGGGCCCGCAAAATCCCCCCGGTAAGAATTACATCAATCGCCGGGGATTTCATCAATTTCAAGGCAATCTTCACCGAAACCGTAAGTACGGTGAGATTTTCCAAACCAATCAAATAATCCGCAAGCTCCGTAAGAAATTCACCCTCACCCAGCATGATGGTCTGGCCGGGCCGGATAAACCCGGCCGCTTTGGCAACTACCGGCGAGCAAGCCGAAAGCGGCAAAGCTCCATTTGCCACACCCGGCTTCCCTACACTTGTCTGTCCCAGGATTGCGCCACCGTAGGTCCGGGTAACCAACCCGTGATCTTCAAGGGCCTCCAGATCCTTTCGAACCGTTACTGCTGAAACTCCGAGTCGCCTGCTCAGTTCGGATACAGTAATACTATTTGCGGATTCAATCATCGTCAGCAGCTGCTGCCGTCGCTCTATCGCGGACACCTGATTTCCCTCCACGGAAAAAACTTTCAACTATTTATTACTTCTTTCGACTTGAAAAGGATTTTTCCTTCCAGAGAAATAGAAAACTGTATCTTGATGGCAAATCATTATGACATAATTCAGGTGATTTGATAGGTTCAATACATTCTGTTCACCCTATGGGAAGACTAAAAAAACCGGTCCTAGACCGGGAATCGCATTGAGGGAGTGATTTTTCGGTGAATTTCAATTACTACATACCTACGAAAATTTTATTCGGTCCCGGGCGACTGAATGATCTGGGAACCATGAAACTTCCGGGAAAAAAAGCGATGCTGGTGATCTCCTCCGGACCATCATTAAAGGAAAACGGTATTGTGGATCGAGTCCTCGGGCTACTCAGTTCGGCGGGGGTGAAAACGATCGTTTTCGACAGGATCCAGCCAAATCCCATAAAATCCCATGTCATGGAAGGCGCTGCCCTCGTCAAAAAAGAAGGATGCGATTTTTTGATCGGGCTTGGCGGCGGGAGTTCCATCGACTCCGCAAAATCCATCGCGGTTATGGCCCGTAATCCCGGAGATTATTGGGACTATATCAGCGGCGGCAGCGGCAAGGGTATGCCGGTCCAAAACGGAGTAATGCCGGTCGTCGCAATCACCACTACCGCCGGTACCGGCACTGAGGCGGACCCATGGACGGTGATAACCAAAGAGGAAACCGGAGAGAAGATCGGTTTCGGCACTCCTGAAACCTTTCCGGTCATATCGATTGTCGATCCGGAGCTCATGTTGACGGTCCCGCCCAAACTCACTGCCTTTCAAGGATTTGACGCCTTGTTCCATGCGGCGGAAGGCTACATTGCGAACTGCGCCACTCCCGTAAGCGAACTATACTCGCTGAAAAGTATCGAACTTTTGGCCAAATATCTTCCCATCGCCGTGAAAGATGGGGGCAATCTCGAAGCCCGGACCATGGTGGCGCTCGCCAATACCCTGGCCGGAATGGTGGAATCTACTTCCTCCTGCACTTCGGAGCATTCAATGGAGCACGCCTTAAGTGGTTTTAAACCCGAGTTGCCGCATGGCGCGGGACTTATCATGCTTTCCCTGGCGTATTTCGAGTTCTTTACCGACAAAGTACCGGAAAGAATGGCGGCCATGGCCGAGGCAATGGGAGAACCGACCGGAACACTCTCCCCCGGAGAAAAAAAGCTGGCCTTTGTTCATGTGCTTCAAAAGTTGCAGACCGCGTGCGGCGTCGATCAGCTAAAGATCTCCGACTACGGTATCAAGAAGGAAGACCTTCCCGGGCTTGCTCGCCAGGCCCGGGCAACGATGGGAGGTCTTTTCGAAATGGACCGCTACCGATTGTCGCTGGAGGAAACCATCGGGATCATGCAAAAAGCGTATCGGTAGATCTAAAGCACCGGTTCATATCAACCGGTGCTTTTCTGTTTATTTCCTACATTTTGTGCATCCTTTTTTATTTCATTTTCTTGACTATTACGTCGGTAAATAGATAACGAACCACGAAACACACGAAATTCACGAAAACTTCCTAAGCTAGCTGCCGTAACGATATGATACCATGTCTTTATTTCGTGTCATTCGTGCCTTTCGTTGTTATAAATTCAGTTTTCTACCTGTCCTTTGTCCCGGCAGTGCTATGGTGGATATTCTAATGCTCGGAGAGAATTTTCGACTTGACCCATAATCCGGACTCGGTTAGGTCCGAATCCCGCCATGGGCCGTCCAGGCTCACTCTGGGTTTAAAAATTGCGCTATCCTCGGATTTATTGGACACTGACCAGTTACACCAGCTGATCTTTTGATCCGCCATCCAATCGATCCACCGCTGTGCCTCATCCCGGTAAACGCCGCCGCTTCCCGAAGCCTGGGTGGTCCCCCATTCTGTCACAAAGAGCGCGATTCCCTTGGCAAGTGCGGCGTCGGCCCGGTCACGCAACCATTTGGTGTGGGTTCCTGCATAAAAATGCAAGGCATACATGATCTGTTTAAAGTTCAAAGGATTGTCGGCCGGAGCGTCAACCCCCTGACTCCAGGTGTCGGTCCCGACGATGATGATGTTATCAGGATCCACAGCCCGGATGGCCGGGATGACATATTCGGCGTAAGGTTTAATTGCCCTATTCCAGGTTACTTGATTTGGCTCGTTACAGATCTCATAGATCACATTAGGATAATTTCCGTAAGTCCTCGCCATTTCTGCGAAGAAGCTCTGCGCTTCCGTTTTATGAATGTTGGGATCATTATCGCTCAGGATATGCCAGTCAATGATGACGTAAATCCCGTCTTCGATGGCCTGGTCGACCAGTTCCTTAACTCTTTGCTTCATCTGGGACTCATTGCCGATATAACCGCCCTCCACGGTATACATCGCGGCGCGGACCACGGAGATATGCCAGTCAGATATGAAATTTTTCAAGGTATTCTTGGAGAAAGGAAACCACTGCAGTCCGTGGGAGCTCACCCCTTTTAACTGAATCGGAACTCCTCGGGCATCACATAACTGACTCCCTACCACTTGAAGCTGGCCATGTTGCCGGACAACATCCGCGAGTTCAGTCCCCGTTCCACCGGCGGCTACGGCGTTCCCGAAAATCACAGCAAAAATGAGCGATACCGGCATCATCATTAAAACGAGCCGCTTTAAGAAATGCTGCTTCATTTACCGATCCCTCCCTCATATTTGGAAACCTATTGTAAAAAATTAGGTGGATTCCCAAAAAATCCTCTTATAATTGCCAAATTTGCCTAACTGTTCCTGCCATTCACAGCCCCGCATCAATTGCTTTTCAAAAAAAATACCGCTCCTCTCAATGGGAGAAGCGGCTATAATTTTTGATGATTTTTTCTTGCCTTTCAGTCTTGTGGCGGATTATTCTTCTCTGGCAGAGGCCAACTCCGGTTCGGCAGGACTTTTTGCGCCCATAAGTTCCGATTCATGAAGTCCCAGACAAAATAGAACCCCAATAATCATCAACCCAATCAAGATCACCATGGAAGCGGTCATGGAACCGGTTTGCGGTGATTTAAAAAGATCCATGGCCAAAATGAAAGCGATACCCGAAATCTGTCCCATCTGCATCAATATGCCGGTGGAAGTGCCTTCCGGTGCAGGATAAGCAATCTCCGCCCCATACTGAAAACCGATCGGCGCAGTACTGAGCATAAAGAATCCCAGCACACCTCCGGAAACCAATAACATCCAGTAACTCCTGGCAAAGGTCAACCCGATCAAGCCCGGAATTGATCCTGCAATTGCAAGCAGGACAAAACGTGAACGGTTGCGGAATTTGTCCGAGAGTAACGGTACAATTGCCGAGCCCAGCACTCCGCAGGCGATCATTAAGCCTCCGACGACTCCCGCCTGAGTTGAGGTGAAA
>DASVMB010000038.1:0-7833 GCA_036384575.1 Bacillota bacterium | reverse complement strand
TCACCACTCGCGAGGCTGGGTTGATAGTTCGGGGGCTGATTCAAAAGGCCGAGGAATTATTGACGCAACGTGGTTAGGGATATTTCCCTAACCATTCACATTTTTAGAGAGCCAAACATAGATTAGAGATATAAAAAAGATTCGGCGTGAACACGCCAAAGTTTACAGGGACCTTAATCGAACAAAATCCCTTAAAAGTTTGCCCCGCCGGTTCGAGGCAATGAGCCGTGATCCTCACGGGAACGCGGCCCACCATCCGAAAACTCCGCAATGACCCGTTACTGACCCAAGTAAAGGGAATGGTTCTCCGCAAAACAGCCGTTACTAGCGGTCTCGCCGGTAACGGCAGTTTTTTTTGCCAGTCCTGGCAACAATTTGTCACCCTACTTTGCAGGGATCATCCGGACACCAACCGAATTTAAAGACAAAGTTCCCGCTACCGCCGTTTTATCCATACCGTATATGGGTTCCCCATATTGAATACGGGGTCCCATATCGTGCATGTTTTTGGGTAAAACGGCACCTTATCAAGTTAAGGAGGGCTAACTATTGAAAAAATTCTGGATTGGTTCGATCGTTTTTATGCTGATGATTTTCATGGCAAACCTCGGGGTGGCCGCAACACCGACCGGAGATGGCTACACTTCACTCAACCGAAAGGTCAATGATCTCTCCAACCGTTTTTCGGACCTGGAGTCCAACTGGGGTCGATTTCAAATCGGTGGTGCATTTACCCTAACTCCCACGGCGAATCTTTATAAGCAAGATCCGACACTACCGGAACTGGATTTCAACCAGCAATTGAATCTATCCCTGAATGCAGCCATCGATCCGAATTTGCAGTTTATTATGCATCTTGCCGAACAGGGCAGCTGGGGATCGACGGCCACTCCTTTGTCGATGCCGCTCTGGGTGGACGAGGCTTATCTAAAAATGGAATCCGCTAATAATCTCAATTATCTAGGCAGATTCAAATTCTCTTTAGGTCCCCTGGGGCTAATCTCCGATTTCATCACGGACCCGGCGGAAGGGGCGGCAGTCCAGTTAAGTGAGAATAACTTTTTCATGATCGGGCTCTATTCCCGCATCTTTGAAGACGATTACCTTGCTTTCCGTACGGGCTGGTCCAACCGGAATCAGGTCGTCGGGATAAATTTCGTTCCGAACGGGATCACCGGGGAAAAGTCTGTGAGTTTCGACTGGTCCGCTAGTTCCAGCACCACGAGCCTGGCGGCGGAATTTGGACTCTATTCGTTCACTTCGGACGAGCACCCGGATCTCAACGTTTCCATGGCGCCCGGCGCATTAATCAGTTACGGCCGGCTCTTGCCCAGTAAGACCTTCATCCAATTCAAGGCGGGTTATTTTTCGCCCCATTTTACTCCGATCTATTCCAGTCTGAGCTATTCCTCTCATTACGACCGGGAATGGTTCAGCTCCAACTCCCAGGGAGTGGAGTTTTTTATGCAAAACAGGCTCAAACCGGACTTGCAACTGGAGAATCGCCTGATTGCACTGGCACCGGTCGAAAACTTCAACCAGCCGGACCTCGGTTACCGTTGGCGGATCGACCTGGCCAAGAATTACTCCTCACTCAATCAACTTCAGGCCGGAGTGGATCTCAAAGTTCTGCCGGGTGATATCTCCCAGCAAGTCTTCGTTCAATGGAATGTCCGGTTTTAGCCAGTTGATGCAGGCTTTAAGACATTTTACCGTATGAGAAACCACGAAATACACGAAATTTCACGAAAAAGATTTCTGAAACTATCTGGTACGATATTACCATAGGAAGCCACAATATATTTTCGTGTGTTTTGTGTATTTCGTTGTTGAAAAATATATTTTTTGTTCATTCCGTTATGAACTTTTGGTTCCTATCAGCACCAAAATAATGCCTAGGGAGATCAGCACCACCTTGGTCCAGGATAACTTGACGGCAATCGCCGCGATTCCGAGTACGCTGACTGCCAGAAAGATCAAGGGACCGATTAATCCTAATATCGCATTGAGACGTAGGGCGGTATCCACCCGCCCTACCTTCAAAAAGATCATTGCAGCCACGATCTCAATCATCCCGGAGATCACCCGGATCAATGCCATATTATTCAAAATTACCCGTTCCATCGCTTGGCTCCTTTGATCGCCCCCGCTGAGGCGGGCGCTTCATCATTTCTTCCCGATTCCCAACAGGTTTAGAATGACGGAAGTCACACCGGCTGCGGCCAGAGGCCCGACTGGAATTCCTTTAAGCAACGATACCCCGATCACCGTACCGATGACCAGACCCACAATCACTTCCGGTTGCACCTGGAGCAGGACCACCCCTTGACCGCAAACGTAGGCTGCAACTACTCCGCCGAAGATTGCGACGAGCCCCGGGACACTCTGGAAGGTCCGCCAGATCTCCTTGACTCCCACCCGGTCCAAGGCGAAGGGAACCAATACCGCCACCAACAGAAAGAGCAGGCCGATGTCGATCGCCCGTCGTTCCAATAATAGCAGCAGACTACGCAGTTTAATCAATTTCAACACTAGGAGACTACCTGCACCAGCGGCAACCAGATTGTTATTGAAAGCGAGCCCCAACGCAAAAATGATCACGAGGATCAAATTATCTTGGATCACCGGCGGTCACTCCTTTGTCTAGATCTATTCCGCCTCAAAACGGTTCATACCTCTGCGGCTCCATCCGTCAGACAAAATCTACCGGCCGAGGTGAACCTCCTTTAGGCTCAGGGCATAGATTAGAGCGAGGAGGGATCGATTTGAATCAGGAAAACAAGGAAACAAGCATACCGGATGTGGGGGTTGAAGAAAACCGACTCCGGGATGACGAAGTATGGGAAGGGGTTTTAACCCAACCAATCCGCGGCAGAAATCCCAAACCCCGTTCCGTCGGGATTACCATGCTAATCGATAAGGGATTGACCATTTCCGAAACCCGGGGATTACTCGAACTAAACGCCGCGGCCATCGACTTCATCAAGTTGACTTTTGGAACCGCCGCGCTATATCCCCGGCAAATCCTGATGGAAAAGATTGAGCTCGCCAAGGCCTATTCGGTTGCGGTGTATCCGGGGGGAACCTTTTTTGAGATCGCTCTTTGGCAAGGAAAAACCATGACTTACCTCCAAAAATTACGAGAGTTGGGGATGGAGTGGGTGGAGATCTCCGACGGGACACTTTCGATTTCACCCCAAAAACGGGACGCAGCCATCCGGATGGCGCGGGACCAGGGCTTACGGGTCATCAGCGAGGTTGGAAAGAAAGATTCAGCCAGTCAACCGGAGGAAACCGTTCTGGTGGATACGGCGCGGCACGATTTTAATTCCGGCGCCGACTGGGCTATTATTGAAGGCCGTGAATCGGGTAAGGGAATTGGAATCTTCGACGTGGACGGAGGCGTGATCGGTCCTAAACTGACTGCCTTACGGGAACAACTGCCTGCGGAACGCATCATTTGGGAAGCGCCGCTCAAGAGTCAACAGGCCAAATTAATCAATCTATTGGGTACCAATGTAAACCTGGGAAATATTCCTCCCGAAGAAATCATGGCTTTGGAAGCCTTACGGAGGGGATTACGTAGCGATACCTGGGCTAAATGCCTGTAATGTGACCGGAGATCCGGTATTTGAAGCCACCGAGCGCAGTTTTATTCTTTGGGACCGCCAGGTTTGGCTCCGTTTTGTGCGGTACCCGATTTCTGGGTGACTTCCGGGGAAGACGGGGTAGAGGATGGTTCAAGCTGAATGGAATCATACTCTTCGTCCGTTGGATAAACTCCAAGTTTGACAGGAAAAGGCGGCACCACCATCTCGTATTGCCGACGGCGTGCCCCACTGCCATTGACAAAGAACTCCTTCAGCGACTGACTCTCATTTTTTTCGAAATAGCTATCTCCGTTTAAATCCATAAAGACCAAATCGGTCCCGTAATCATTAAAACAACCGTTACCGTTCGCGTCCAAGATCCGGAACCGTATTGATTTCGAACTCCGGCCCGAGGTTACCGGAAAATCGCCTTCGAGGAAACTGGCGGTAATTAATCCTACCATGATATCACTTAGGTCTTTCTTGCTGAAAGTATTGATGCCAATAAAGAAATAAAGATTTTGTTCAAATTCGCGATTGGATCCCTTATAAGGAATCTCCAGCGAAACCGGAATGAGTCCCAACTCAAGCTGGCGATCGATACCCCGGTAACGATCCTGTCCGGACGACTGAATGCTTTTGACCCGTTCCTTCGCGGTGATCTGCATGTCCAGATTTTGATCGATATAAAATTCGGACCAGTTATTCGCGTCATCCTGTGCCATCAGGAACCAGACTTTTTGTTCCCGGTTGCCCAGTTGGAACCGGCCGAATTGAACATTCTTCATTGTTGAGTAGTCAAAGGCGACCGTCAGCCCTTCAGGCCTAGATTCCGTTAATTCGGCAGTATTCCAGTCCAAATCGTTAAGGCTTTTAGACGCCAAATCGAGATAAGTCAAGGTCTTCATCTTGATGGGATAGATCCCGGGAAGCGGCAGTGGTAATTGTTTCACAAAAAAACAGCCCATCATGGTAAATGCCCAAGCCGCCACCACGAACGAATAAACTTTGCGCATCTTTTTACCCCCGCCCGCCGGATTTGATTGGGATACTCTCTAACTCTGACAGCTCCGGGTCAACTCCAGAAAGATCTTTCGTGCCTCCAAAAGATGGGCCTCATCACGATGACGGATCCGGATACCCTGAGTTACATAATGGCTTTGAGAATTATCCCGTCGTATCTCATCGATCTCCACTTCCACAACGGCCATATTACAATCGCAGTCCATCTTCGGAAGCACCACCCGCGCCGAGCCTTTAATGCACACCGCCACATCCCCTTCTTCAAGGACGGCCAAGGCCACATAGGCATTATCGGCGATATGGCGATAGGTTAAAAGCTCCTTGGAAACAGCCAGGCGAAGGCGGCCGGGATTGCAAACAACGATATAATGAAATGGTGCGGTATGGGGGTGGAGATCCCGATCCAATGTTGCGACGATTACGGTACTGATCCTTTGGTCAAAAAGATCCTTTAATGTCGAGGTCAGTTCGGTTCCCAGATAAGTCGACACGGGCCTCCCCCCACTCTTTCAAAGATTGCAAGTGATAAAACAGACCCCGGAGCTATTACAGAAATATTATCGAAAGCCTCGGATCTTGCAACGATTTCACTTGAAAGAGCGGGTGTAAAAGGCAGGTCGATTCATGGATAAAAAAGTACCTTGATGTCAGCATCCGGATTGATTTAGGGAATTATTCTTACACCAAGAGTTTTCAAGCGCAAGGAACCTGAACGCTCGCAGAAAGTCGAAGGAATAACAAAAACCCTCAGACAACACCCAATTTACAATATGGAAAAACAGTTCTTTTTAGAACCGGGCCTCAAGAACGCTTAACCGATCCCCGACTTTACCAGATAGGAACGGACCAACTCTTCCAAAATTTGATCCCTATCCAACCGCTTAATCAAAACCCTGGCATTTCGGTAGCTTGTAATATATGCCGGATCTCCGGATAATAAATAACCTACGATCTGGTCGAGCGGATCATAACCCTTTTCCTTCAATGCCATACAGACTTCACGCAGGACCAGACCCACTTCACTGATATTTTCGTCTTTTGCGGAAAACCTTCTGGTGACTTCGGTAGATTCAGCCACTATTTTCACCTCCGTCAAAAAATAACCTGTTTTTGGGAAGTATGCCCCAAAGCCGGCTCTCGATGCGGGCTTTTTATAACTCATCCTTTCGTAGAGCCAGATTGATGTCGATTGCCCCAAATGGTCCCTGAATGGGGATTGCCAAAGCCGTATGGATATGTTTCAAAAACTCGGGAATCGTTCCACCTTTTATAAATAACGGCGGGGTAATATTGCAGCGATACCCCTTCAGCGAAAGATTGGTGCTCGCCGTACCGACAATGATATTCTTCAATTCGCAGATGGCGCTGGCCCCCATCTGATCAATTCCCTGTACTTCGGTGCCCATCATCTGGGAGATGATTGCCTTTGCGGTGGTTTCGGACATCCCGCAAATAACCTGGCCTTGTAGATCGCCCAATACCCCGACAAGCACCGCCACCTCGTACTTTTTTAAGGGTTCATCATTGAAGAAAGGTTTTCCCGCCTCCACCTGCGGATTGAGCATGTTCCCGATGACTGTTGAAGCAGCCTTTACGAAGGCATCTATATGTTCAAATGACAATTACATGACCCCCTCTTAAACCAAGATTAATTGCGCGCATGCGCGCAGGAAACCCGATTTTCGGCAATTTATGATACCTTGCTTACGTTGCCTGCGTTCGGGAAGAAAACAGTTTACCGCTTAGCGATTGATCCGGCAAATACCTTGAAGTCTTTCCAGGGCCCCGGTCGGATCCGGATCGTGATAGATTAAACTCCCGGCAACAAGGATATCCACTCCCGCATCAAGTAATACGGATGCATTCTCCCAATTTACCCCGCCGTCCACCTCGATCTTGCATGCCAACCCTATAGTATCGATCTTCCGCCGCAACTCCCTGATCTTCGGAATAACTTCAGGGATCAACTTCTGCCCTCCATAACCCGGATTGACCGTCATCAACAAAACGAGATCCAGATCAGCCAAAATGTAATCCACGCAATTCAGTGGAGTAGCTGGGTTAAGCGCGATACCGGCCTCGCAGCCGGATTCCTTTATCTGCTGGACTATGCGGTGGAGATGCTGCGTAGTTTCAGCGTGGATAATCAATCTACGGCTGCCTTCTGCGGCATAAAGCGGAATAAAGAATTCCGGGTTCTCCACCATCAAGTGCGCCTCAACCGGAAGTTCCGATACCTTCCGTATGGCTCCGACGAACATCGGGCCGAAGGTTAGGTTGGGGACGAAATGCCCGTCCATCACATCAAAATGTAACCAATCAGCCTGCTTAATCTGGGCCACCGCATTTTTCAAGTTCACTAAATCGGCGTTTAAAATTGAAGGCGCTATCTCGGGCATTCCAATCTCCTCTGGGCTGTAATGGCGCTAATGTTTGCAACACGAACTGCTCTACCGATAACGGTTTCTCCAGGCTGCTTGGATCTCTTCCAGTAAATCAAGGTAAGCCTGATACCGTTCCGGACTTATCGCCCCCGCGGTCAGCGCTGCCGTTATCGCGCAGCGCGGTTCGTTACGATGCAGGCAAGTCGCGAACTTGCACTGATTGAGATATGGCCGGAACTCCGGGAAGAAGCCGGCAAGCATCGGGGGCTCGATAAAATCCAAATCGATCTGCGAGAAACCCGGGGTGTCTGCCAGATAACTCCCGCGCTTCACTGTTAACAGTTGAACCTCCCGGGTCGTATGGCGGCCCCGGCCAATCTTGGAGCTGACGGAACCGGTTACCAACTTAAGACCGGGTGCGACCATATTGACCAATGCCGATTTGCCGACACCCGACGGACCGGCGAATACGGTAACTTTATCTTTTATTGTAGCCTGCAATCTCATACGGCCTAGATGCGTCAGCGTACTGGTGCTCATCACCGGGTAGCCGCAAGCCCGGTATGATGCGGCTAGCTGCTCGGCGCGGCTCCGGGAGACCAGGTCCGTTTTATTGAATATCACCTGGAAAGGTATTCCGCTAGCTTCGGCAAGCACCAAGAACTTGGTAATCAGTCGCGGGCTGGGATCGGGATTTTTATGAGCGAAAACCAGTATGAGTAGATTGACATTGGCAATATAGGGACGTTTCAGGACCGTTTCCCGGGGTAAAACCGCAGTAATGATCCCCCGTGGTGATTCCTTGGTCTCATCACTTGCGATCAGGGAAAACTCCA
>DASVMB010000037.1:0-2019 GCA_036384575.1 Bacillota bacterium | reverse complement strand
CGGCCCCACACAGGCATTAGCGTTACCGCTGTTGGCGATGATGGCCCGGGCAACGCCACCCCGCAGGTGTTCCTTGGAAAGTTGCACCGGAGCCGCTTGAACCTGATTGGTGGTGAAGATCCCGGCCGCAACCGCCGGATTGTCCGAAACAACCAATGCCAGATCCGGTCGCTGGTTCTTTTTGATTCCGCAGGTAATTCCACCCGCTTTAAACCCTTGGGGCGCCGTGACCCCGCCTGTGATTGAATGCATCTCGATATCCCTCGCTCAAAAAAATTGTAAAGAGTAGGCCCACACCCCCTACCCTCCCCCCGCTGCCATACTCCCATTTCACGCATCCACGGGGGAGAGCAGGGTGAGGGCTATGGATAAATAGGCCAATTGACCAGGGCCATCGTTTCGGGCAGGTCGCACATGAGATTCATATTCTGCACCGCCTGACCGGCCGCTCCCTTCACCATATTGTCGATGGCAGATATCACGATCAACTGCCCGGTTCGCTCATCGACCCTGGCCGCGATCTGACAACAATTGGTCCCCACTACCCCTTTTAACTCCGGCAACCGCGGTTCCTTTAATACTTTAATGAATGGCTCGCCTTGGTACGCATCGGTCAGTACCTTCTCCGCCTGGACGGTGCTAAGCTTTTGAGCAAGTTTCATATGAATCGTGCTCAAAATTCCCCGGGCTACCGGCAGCAGATGCGGTGTGAACGAGATCACGAGCGGCGTCCCTGCGGCAAGAGAAAGTTCCTGTTCGATCTCCGGAGTATGCCGGTGGGTCGTTACTCCATATGCCTTAAAGTTACCAAATAGTTCGGGATAATGATAATTCAGGTCCGCCTTGCGTCCGGCGCCGGAGACCCCTGACATCGAATCGCAGATGACAGAGGCCGGATCAACCAAGCCCGCCCTAAGAAATGGAGCCGTTCCTAAAATGATGCTCGTCGGATAACAGCCCGGGTTCCCGACAATGTCGGCATCGCGGATTTCTTTCCGGTAAAGCTCCGGTAACCCGTATATCGCGTTACGGGTCAACTCCGGTTCACTGTGTTCCTGGTGGTACCATGCCGTAAAGGTTTCGGGAGCGCGAAACCGGAAATCCGCTCCCAGGTCGATAACTTTTTGTCCCTTGGCCAATAACTCAGGAGCTATTTGCATCGCCACGCCATGCGGCACAGCCAAAAAAACCAGGTCACATTCTTTAACCGCCTCTGGGGAGTCGGATCCCGAAAAAACCGGGCCGTTCCAACCGACAAATTGCGAGAAAACCTCCTCCAACTTCTTTCCCTCATGGGTGCGGGAAGTGATAGCGGCAATCTCCACCTTGGGATGAAGAGCCAAAATACGAATGAGTTCCCCGCCGGTATAACCGGAAGCGCCGATGATTCCTATCTGAATCATATCAATCAACCTCTTTGAATGTTATTCGGAGTTTGGCGCAGCAAAAGCTTTTTTAACACATCCCCGGATATTCTCCCAAAAGCCGCCGCTTTCATTAGTCCCAAGCCGCCGGTTTTTGGAACCAAGTCGGAAACACAGACACGTATGCGCGACTTGCCTCTCAACGGGATTATTCATAATTATACAAAGTTACGGAATAAAAAACAAGAACCCTCCGGCATTGTTAAAATATGTGTTACATTGGGATAGGCCCCTTCTCGAGTGCTAGATTCCGGCTCGGATTTTTATTCATCGCTTTCGCCCAATCAAACCCTAATCAATATTTCCTCGATAGATCGTCTATTTCCTTTCTAATCCCACAATTTGCCCCTTTTGAATGGGCTCGTCCAAATTTTTTACCATTTACCGGTTAACCATTGAACAGATAAGGCGCACGCGAATCTTCATCTTTCTTTCGCGAATTCGCGGTCAAATACTATCCGCCTCGGAAGCCTCTATTTTAATTTGACATCAATAGCCCATTCATCATGATCGAGTAGGAGGGGGCGGCTAGCCCCCGTCCTCTCACACCACCTAGCATGCGGGACCTCACTAGGCGGTTCGACAGTTTTGACGA
>DASVMB010000036.1:0-5497 GCA_036384575.1 Bacillota bacterium | reverse complement strand
TTTACTGAATTGATCTAATTTATCCAAGTTCCTCCAACTTAAGGGTAATGTTAAGCCGAAAAGAGAGGGGGATCGAGGGGGTGAGTTGCTATTAGACATCTTGAAACGCCGGAGTTCAAAAGGGGATCTTTTGCAATGTCTGTTTTTATGGGTCCTGTTAAGATTCCGAATTTCTTGACGCCGAATACATCTGATACATAAATTCTTAAATTGCCGCATGAAACCAAAGAACCTTTAACACTTTGGCTCCGGGATCTTTTTTCATGCAGTGCGCCACTCCGGCGGGGGCGAGCATCGCCATATCAGGCTCCAGACGGAACTCCTCATCTCCAAATTTAGCCCAACCGGTTCCCTCGATCACAAAGAAGCCTTCCTGATCTTCATGCACCCCGGGGGTATTGTACTCCTCGTTCAACAGCAGATTTAACCCGGAACAACAACCTTTGACACTGCCTTGTTTGTCCGAGAGTAAGAGATAGGTCTTTGAGGGACCTTGTTGCTCGACTTCTGCGTCTTTCACTCGAATATAACAGCTCAATCTGGTTCCTCCTCATTCGCCCATAAAATTTGGGCATGAATACTATCCAGTTCCGGAAACAACGTATAGTCAGTCGGGCGGATAGGCCCGCGCCAACACCAGTTTCGACCCCGGATCGGCCTGCCACTTAAAATCGCCTAAATTTGCAGGGAGAAACAATTGATCGCCCCGGCCGATGAAAGTCTGCCCATTTTGATACAAAATCCTTCCCGATCCGGCAATCACCGTCACAATCGAATAAACCCGTTCGTCACGGCAGTTTAATGAGCCGCTCACCTCATACTTGTATAACCGGAATTTATCGGTATCGGCTTTCCCCACCAGTTCCATTACTTCGGCCCCTGGAACCGATTGAACCGGTCGCGGGGTGATCCGCCATTTCTTAAAAGTTTCTTCATATGAACATGATTCGTCGTAATGAAAACAATCGAAAATTTTATCGAAACCGGCTCCCTGGTGACACAGGACATCCGGGAGTTTACGCCCGTCAATCGTGGTTCGTTCCACCCGAATCGTGTAGTCCGTCGGCTCCTGGACTTCAATTAAGAAACAACCCGGTCCGATGGCGTGGGGTAGTCCCCCCTCAATCAACCAAACTTCTCCGGGAATTACCGGAATCTTATGCAGGCAATCGATCATTCCCTCGATATCCTGCCGTTCAAACAGTTCCCGCCATCTTTCCCTGGTGACTCCCGGTTTAAATCCAAATAACAAATAAGACTCCGTTTGACTAATCTCCCGGCTCCCCAACACAAACCAGGCCTCCGTCTTACCAAACGGAGAGTTAAAAACCTGGTTGGAGAATTTCCGGTCGGGATGAACCTGAATCGACAAGCGGCATTTGGAATCGAGCACCTTAAATAATAGCGCCATATTACTGCCGTATTTTTGGACATGCTTCTCCCCGAGAAAAGCGCCCGGGTCGGAGTCGATCAGCTGCTTTAGGGTGGTCGTTTCCCCATCAATCTTTAGTTTACTTAAACCTTCGTCGCCATAGGCTTCGCGGCCAGGATTACGGGCTTTAACGGTTGAGGCCACCCACTCCTCGGGATAGTCGCCATCCTTCGGATCCGGCTTTCCCTGCCACTCCTCGATCTTCATTCCGCCTTGATATGTCCGCCAGACGCGATTGCTCCGGAGCACCAGCGGTTCCCTGCTCAGATAGGCCCAATCTCCATTCATCTGTTCACCTATATCCTCAACTGGGAGTTGTGCATCGATGAAAGATCAAAAATTCTGTGATCCAAGTGCTAAGGACAAGTGCAGCATGTCAATGCTGCCGGGGTGCGGGGTGTCCCCACATAATATCACAAAATTCCCCTCCTCAAGGAGGGGATAGGGGTGGTTGGCCTTTTGATAAACTAAAGAATTTGTGGAATCAACCACTATTATGCGCAAAGAAATAAATTAATCTCCAGACTCATTCATCTGCGCGATCTGGCTGGGATGTTTCTTGAAGAAATCCACCCGCGGTTCGAGGAACTTGAGCTTGTGATTTTGGGGATCCTTCATGAAGGCGTAGAGCGGCTCAAAAATCCGATCCCAATTCCAAAATTCCTCACCCAGGTTCAGATAGTCAAGGATCATCTCCGTACCTTGAGGCGCGATCGGATGCATCAGTACCGCCGCGGTGCGGACCATATGGAAGGTGTCCACCAGTGTCTGGAGGCGGAGCGTTCCATTATTATTCTCCTCAGCTTCCCGCATGTTTTTAGACCAGTATTTATTGATATTCCGGATGAAGGTATCCATGAGGTTCATCACGATATGAAAATCGCACTTGTACATGAGTCTCTCATATTCCAGGATGGTCTTTTCCGATTCTTTGAGTATCTCCTCACCGATTTCTCCCACCGGAATTCTACCGTCATAATACTTCTGGGCAGTATAAAAGCACGATCGCACCGCCCGGTTAAAGACATTGGTCAACAAATTTCCTTCCTTCAAAACCGGATCGCTGTCTTTCTCCGATGCCATGGGGTTTAACGGTTTAGGCTGAAAACTCACGCTCCGGATGCCGAGTCCCAAGCCAAGGAAGTGCGCCCTTAATTGTTCTGCCGTATAATAATCCAGCAAATCCTTGGCCATCGGCGCCTTAATCGCCCCGCTGCTGCTGGCTTTTTTATTCAAAAACAGGACATGGTTGTTGACGATTAGATCCGGCAGTTGCAGTTCTCCCTCCGGGGGATTGGTGGAAGGAGCCTTCCCCTGGGTCCCCATGAACATTGCCATTTCCACCGGCCCGTAAAAGTAGACATTATCCTCGCCGATAAACTGGTATACCTTGGAATCCTTGGAGCACCACCAATCCTTCCAGGCGGTATTGTCCTCGCCTTGTTTCTCAAGATAAGTCTTGGTAAAGGAGAGGGGCGCCCAGAGAGACTCCGGCCATACCCAGATCGTCAAACCGTCCAGCCCTTCGAGGGCCGGAGCCGGAACTCCCCATTCGATATTCCCGGTTAACCGGAAAGGCACCAACGTTTTGCCGGTCCGAAAACGGATACCGTATTCCGCCAGGATCAGGCATGCTTTTTCCCTATTTTCCAGTTCGTCAAAGATTAAGAGAACGGATGACTTATTCTCCTTGTCCTCAAGGGTAAATTCCGGAAGCTTTTCTTTCATTGCGTTCAATGAATCCAGCTGGTCCCGCTTGACGTAGATGACCGGCGGCTCCAGAAACTCTTGAATGCTTTTCACGACAAAATTGCGGCAATTGGGACGTTTCCCGAAAACATCCACCCACTTCTCCAGCAGATCATGAAATTTGTCCAGCTTAAAATACCAGTTCGTGACATCCCGCATCTCCGGTTTTTTCCCCGTGAGAGTGCTCTGGGGATTGATCAGCTCGATCGGCATATATTGATGGCCCAGGGAACATTCGTCCGCATAGCCCCGTTCCGATTGACAACCCATAATCGGGCATTGCCCCACCACTTGACGTCCATTCAGAAAAACCCCGAGTTCGGCATCGTAAAACTGGGAGGTGGTCATTTTGACCAGATAACCGTTGGCATACATCCTGTTTATCAATTCATCGGAAACTTGGCGATGAATCTCGGCGGAGCGGCTGAAACTGGAGGCGGCGAAGAGATTGATGTCGATGTCGTACGCCTTGAGTATCTCTTCTTGTTTGTTGTGATTTGACTCTACAAACTGATCGATAGTGCCGTCAAATGAACCCTTCTCCACCAATTGCCGGTAATATTCCAATATCGGAGAACCGTAACAGTCCGTCCCCGATACAAAGATGACGTTCTCTCTCCCAATGCGGTCCCGTAAAAAACGGGCATACATATCCGCAGGAATAAAAACGCCCCCGATATGCCCAAGATGAAGCTCTTTATTGCCATAAGGCATTCCCGCGGTGATAATCGCGCGTTTGGGGAACGTGGGTCTTGCTTCAACGGTATTGGGTTCTGATACGGGATGGGTACTTCTTTCATCTGGGTTATTCATGAGGTTTCCTGCCTTTCGGTGTTTTATCTCAGTTCATCATTATATGTTTACCCGGACAATGCTTTTACCATGGTATACAAAATACGCAATTTCTATACGAAGTCTGACGACAAATGAAGTTTGAATTATCCCAGATATTTCAGCAATACGAATGAAAGATTGTTGATTGTTTCGATGAAAGTTATGTAAATCCTGCCGCGAACGGCAATGCTTTTGTGAAGAATATCCCGGGTACGAAGATTGTTACCCCCTGTTATTCATACGTATATTTCACAATATCCGCAAATAGCTTAACTCATCAACAACATTGGTTTTTGTTCAACGCCACGATTAATATTTTAAGGCTTTCCATCACTTGATCCCTTTTATCTTCCGGTATAGCATCCAAGATGCTCATCAAGTACGAATCAAACGTTGCATTGATTATCGTAAAGGCACTTTGCCCCTGTTCAGTCAATTGGAGCTTGACATATCTCCTGTTGCCGGCATCAATGAGCCGGTCTACCAGTCCGGCGTTGACAAGATTATTCACAGCCCTGCTCATCGTGCTTTTGTCAAGGTTCAGCAGCTTGGCAAGATCAATTAAAGAAATCTCATCGGCAAGTCCGATTTCCAAAACCACGTAGCATTGTCCAATATTTAAGCCGCAGCATTTCATCTTACTCTTTTCAAATGCCCCGATATTTTTCTCCAAAGCCCTTACCAAATCCCTTAATAAATTTGAATTGTCCATTCCGGCATCACCCCAATACAGGGTAACATACAACTGTTGGATCCTGCAACCCTATTATTCATTTGCGATTAAGCATCGATGTTCAGATAATTTTTGCCTCTATACCCGAGTTCGCAAAGAACTCGATGATGCCGGCAACGTCCCACGGCAAAAGCGGTGCCAGGTTCAATGGTTCCTGCCTGGTATTCAGCCACTGCAACTTTTTTTCCCAACTGTTCTGATACAGGCAGAGCTCTATCGTTTTGACCTTTAATCCGATAAGGAATGCTGCAATGTCTTTCATATTCCGGTCAGTCAGTGTCATACCCTGCACCAGGGGCGTTCTAAACGTAAGCTTGGTAAAACGCCGTGCCAGCCACCCGGCATTATCCAATATGATGTCATTGTGCGCCCCGGTGTATTGTTGATGTTCCGCTGGTGAAATCATTTTGATATCAAAAAAAATCTGATCTAGAAAGGGCAATAACTTCGTGAACCTTTCCCGGTCAAAAAAGCCGTTGGTTTCAATGGCGGTCTTGATACCGGTATTTTGGCAGAGCCTCAAAAACGCGGCCACGAACTGAGATTGTATCGTCGCCTCGCCTCCCGACAAGGTGATCCCGCCGCCCGACTCCGCAAAGAATACCGCATCACGCTGTACCTCGGAAAACAATTCCCGGACCGTATACTTGCTCCCGATCCTATACCGGGCTCTGGTTGGGCATACTTCCGCGCAATTCCCGCAGGATGCACAGCTGCCGGTCTCAGTACGGAAGGTGCCATCCATCCGG
>DASVMB010000035.1:0-5328 GCA_036384575.1 Bacillota bacterium | reverse complement strand
TTCAGGAATTGGAGTCCGGGATCACGGATCCCAAGCTTAAGAAAATGGCAATGGCCTCCCTCTTAAATACCTGGGAAACTACAACTTTTCTATTGGAAGATAAAACGACCTATATCATCACCGGTGACATCAAGGCCATGTGGTTACGGGATAGTTCTTGCCAGGTTGAGCCCTACCTTCATTTTGCCGATACCGATCCGTACATCAAAGAAGTTTTATTGGGTCTGGCTCAAAAACAGGCTTTTTATCTTTGCATTGACCCCTATGCCAATGCCTTTAATCAGGAAGCCACCGGAGTGGAGCAGTTTCCTGAGGATCGCACCGCCAAAAACCCCTGGGTCTTTGAGCGGAAATTTGAGTTGGACTCCATTTGCCATCCCGTTCGGTTCTGGTGGACCTTATGGCGGCGTACCGGGGATCGGGGACTATTTACTCCAATGATACATGAGGCATTGACTCAAGTGGTTAAGGTGATGGAGATTGAGCAACACCATAAGCAATCGGAGTATTCGTTTGAACGGCAGGAGGGTCCGCTTTCCGACACTTTGGCCTGTCATGGCTTGGGGACTCCGGTAGCCGATACCGGGATGATCTGGTCCGGGTTCCGGCCCAGCGATGATGCATGTATGTATCATTATTTAATTCCGGCCCAACTGTTTGCGGCGCAGACATTATTATATATTGCGACGATTGCCGGATTCATATACGATGATCAACCCTTGTTACATAAGGCGCAGCAGTTACGATCCGCAATACTCTCCGGAGTGGAATCCTTCGGAAAGATCAATCATCCGGAATTCGGGACGATTTATGCATATGAGGCGGATGGTCTTGGGGGAATCAATCTGATGGATGATGCCAATGTTCCCAGTTTACTTTCCTTGCCTTATTTGGGAGTATGCTACCCTAATGATCCGGTTTATTTGAATACCAGGAGATTTATTCTCAGCCGGAATAATCCCTATTATTCAATAGGCCGGTGCGCCAAGGGGATCGGCTCCCCTCATACACCGGATCGTTATATTTGGCCTATCTCCCTAATCATACAGGGAATGACCTCGGTTAACCCGGCCGAAGCCGATGAGTTGTTACGGATGGTTATGGCCACCGATGGCGGAACCGGGTTGATGCATGAGGGTTTTAACCCGGATGATCCGAAGCAGTTCACCCGGGCTTGGTTTGCATGGGCTAACGCTTTATTCGGGGAATGGATTTTGAGGCGACTGGGTTTTGAACCATATAATCCATTACACGATCCGGAACTGCTGGAGGTATCCAAGATACATCAAACAATAACCGGAGGAAACCAATGCGAAAAGTGACTGCCATCAACAACAACTGGTACTATCAAAAATCTTATCAAGACGGTATGGAAAAGCGCCGGGATTTGGAGGGATTTGAAAAGGTAAACCTGCCCCACGCCAACATCGAACTGCCGTACAATTACTTCGATGAGCGGCTTTATCAGATTAAATCCTGTTATAAGTATCCCATCTCCATTCCTCGGGAAGAGCGGGGCAAGCGAATCATGCTGCATTTTGAAGGGGTTATGGCCTACGCCAAGGTCTACCTAAACGGTGTATTTCTGGGAGAGCACAAAGGGGGTTACACGCCGTTTGATATCCGGATTGACCCGGCCTTTGACTATGAATCGAATCAGAATACGCTGACAGTTGTGGTTGACTCTTCCGAATTGCCGGATATACCGCCCTTTGGCGGTCAAATCGACTACCTGACCTACGGCGGGATATATCGCGAAGTGAGCCTGGGTAGCTACGATAAGATATCGATTCACAACATTAAGGTAGATACGGACGGGATGTTTGAGGCTGAGAAAAGCGCCCTGGTTAAGGTGTATCTTGACAATCCGGAACAGGTCTGCGGCAATGGGGAGTTCCGGATCGAGATTACCGACAGGTCAGGCGCAAAGATCGGTTCGGAATGTTTTCATCGGGATATTGACGGATCGACTTCAGGTCATGAATTCAAACTGAACGGTTTGAAAGATGTAAAGTTGTGGGATATTGACCATCCCCATTTGTACCAGGTGAAAGTGGAGTTCAAGTTGAACGAGTATTCCGATGCGTATGCGGATAGTTTCGGGTTTCGGAAGGCGGAGTTTAGACCGGATGGGTTCTATCTGAACGGAACCAGGCTAAAATTGCGGGGGTTGGATCGGCATCAAGCATATCCTTATGTGGGCTACGCCATGCCCAAACGGGTTCAAGCGAAGGATGCCGCTATCCTCAAAAACGAATTGCATTTAAATATCGTTCGTACCTCCCATTATCCCCAATCCAAGCATTTTCTGAATCAATGCGACGTACTGGGACTGTTGGTCCTGGAAGAGATTCCGGGATGGCAACATATTGGCGGTCCGGAGTGGAAGGAGAGGGCCAAAGAGAATGTCCGGGAGATGGTTGAACGGGATTGGAACCATCCGGCGATTGTGTTGTGGGGAGTGAGAATCAACGAGTCCCGGGATGACGATGAGTTTTATACGGCAACCAACCGGATTGCCCATGAATTGGATGCAACCCGGCAGACGGGGGGCATCCGTTGCATCACCCACAGCCATTTGCTGGAGGATGTCTATACTTTCAACGACTTCATTCACAATGGTATCCGTAAGCCCTTGCGGTATCAGAAAGAAGTTACCGGGTTGGAATATCCGGTTCCTTACCTGGTCACAGAGTATAACGGCCATATGTATCCCACCAAGCGGTTTGACCAGGAAGAAAGACAGATAGAGCATTCGTTGCGCCATTTAAGGGTTCAAAACGCGGCCGGTTTGGATGACAGTATTTCGGGGGCCATCGGTTGGTGCGCCTTTGACTATAATACCCACAAAGATTTCGGCTCCGGCGACAGGATTTGTTATCACGGGGTCATGGATATGTTCCGTTTGCCGAAATTCGCCTCTTATGTATATAGGTCTCAAGTTTCACCCGAGGTTGAGCCGGTTTTAGAGCCGGTAACCTTTTGGGCCCGGGGCGAGCGAAGCATCGGAGGGGTCATTCCCCTGGTTATCTTTACCAACTGCGACTACATTGAGTTTCAATACGGCAACTCGCAGAAGATTTACAAGGCCTATCCCCGTAAGGAAGAGTACCCGGGCATGCCCTATCCGCCAGTGATGATTGACGATACCGTCATCAGTCCTGAAGAAACCGGGGCGTGGGGAATGGCATGGGAGGATGCGCTCATCAGGGGTTATTATCAAGGCCGGCTTATCATCGAAAAAAGACTTTGCAAGGACCCGCTGCCCGGCGAGTTGTTTGTGGCCGCAGATGATCCGGCGTTGGATGCGTCCGAGAAGGATGCCACCCGCGTAGTGGTAAAAGTATTGGATCAGTATGGTAATCTGTTGCCTTTTTGCGATGAGATCATCCAACTTGAAGTAAAGGGTCCAGGGCGGTTGATCGGGCCGCGCCAAGTGGCGGTCAAAGGCGGGGCAGTGGCGTTCTGGGTTGAAACGACCAATCAAGCCGGTTGGATAGAGGTTATAGTCCAATCGCAATCCCTGGGACGGAAGGACCTGAGGATTGAAGTTAAATAGAATCCGGTTTCCGATAAATACCGGGACTTGGATGTTTTCGGGCCAACAGATTCATTCGGTTGCCGGATGCCGGTTTCTGGATTCACAATTTACGGCTGAACCTTAAAATGCACCGGACGGCGGGCAAGAGGTTCAGCCATTTTTTTGATGGCGGCTGTGTATCCAGAGGGTACATGTGTTTGAACCAACGTCTTTTGGAGCGGGTCTGAAGGCGACGCTTGCGGGATTGTTCCGGTAAAGGAAATACTAGCGTAGGACGGGAGTATACGCGTATAATAGGGTACAAGGAGCTGGTTACGGATGACACGAAAAAATCGGGAGATCATAAACTGTTTCGTGTAATTTCGAGGATCCGATGTGGCTTGAGTAACCAATCATGAATAAGCGGAGAACCTTCATGCAAAAACAATCTGAACCCCAAAGACTATGGGAGTTGTTCTGGGCCTTTCTGAAAATCGGCTCTTTCACCTTTGGCGGGGGTTTGGCCATGCTGCCCTTGATCCATAAGGAAGTGGTGGATAACAGGAAATGGTTGGCCGACAAGGAAATGGTGGATATCTTGGCAATTTCCCAATCGGTGCCGGGTGTTATCGCCATCAATTCCGCAATCTTCGTCGGCCATCGGGTCAAGGGGGTCAGCGGTGCGGTAGCGGCGGCCATCGGAGTTACACTACCGGCCTTTCTTTCGATCATCCTGATCCTGTTGGTTCTGACCAACCTGAGGCAGAACCCTTATGTGGACAAGGCCTTTGCGGGAATACGGGCAGCATCGGCCGCACTGATCTTGTTGTCAGGAATCAAACTGGGTCAGTCCATCCTGAAGGAGCGAAGTGGCTATGGGATTGCCATCGTCTCCTTTATAGCCATCGCCGTTCTCAACATCAGTGCCGTCTGGGCCATCATCTTTGGCGGAATGGCCGGCTTCATCCTCTACCGTAACGGCGAAAGGAGCCACTGATGTTTTTATACCTCAAGCTTTTTTACGTCTTCTTCAAAGTGGGATTGTTCAGTTTCGGCGGCGGTTACGCCATGTTGCCCCTGATTTATCAGGAGGTGCAAACGCTGAACCTGATGCCGGCCAAGGAGTTCTCCAATGTAGTGGGGTTGTCCCAGGTAACTCCAGGTCCAATTGCAGTCAATGCTGCTACGTATGTGGGGTTTCAATCGGCCGGTTTTTGGGGGGCGTTGATTGCGACTTTAGGAGTATCTCTGCCTTGCTTCATCCTGATTCTGATGATTGAGGCTTTTATGAATCGCTTTCAGACCAACTCGGTAGTCCAGGGGGTACTGGCAGGGATCCGGCCGGCTACAGTGGGGCTCATCTTCTCCGCCGCGGTCTTTTTTGGTCAAACCTCGCTTTTCGGCCCGAAACTATTCAGTTCCGAACTGTTCATCCACCCATTGAGCCAGATCCATCTACCGGCCCTGGCCATCTTCGTTATGACTATCATCGCCAATAGAAAGTGGCACCTTGACCCGATTCTCCTGACGGTTCTGGCAGGGATCGCCGGAGCCTTGATTCTTTAAAACCCCGGCTAAAAATTGGGTTGACCTGATCCGGTGTCACTTGGCTCCTGGCAGGGGGTTCTGCTGCAGCCATTGGGTCCAGGATGTACGGAAATTATCCCGGTTCGCTTGGCAGTAAAGGTAAAAGTGCTGCAAAAACCCGATAGTGGCGATGGTATGTCGGCCGCCGCGGCTGAAGTTACGGATAACTCCTTTACCACCAAGTAAAATCTGGCGTTGAATAATGTCATCCCAGCCGACCC
>DASVMB010000034.1:0-3067 GCA_036384575.1 Bacillota bacterium | reverse complement strand
CGCAATCCGGCCATGGCATGAATCTTGGAGAAAGTCCGAAAAACAATGAGGTTGGTATGGCCTTCTTTCAACAACTCGATTCCATTTGGAAACTCCGGATCATCGGCAAAATCCGAGTAAGCTTCATCCAGCACCACCAGTGTTTTAGATGGAACTGTTTTTAGAAAACCGACCAATTCATTACGCTTTACAATGGTCCCTGTAGGATTATTCGGATTACAAATGAAGATCAACTTGGTCTTAGCGGTGATCGCATTCTTCATGGCCTCCAGATCGTTTCCTAGGCCATGCCCGCCTTGAATTATAACCGGTTTGGCGCCCATCAGCAAAGTAACGGTCTGATACATACTGAAAGTCGGTTTGGGTATAACCACCTCATCGGTGGGCTTCAAAAAGGTTTCGGCCATGATCCGATTGACATCATCCAATCCGTTTCCAATTAGAAAGTTGGATGGATCCATAGCCAGCTCGCCGGCTAAGGCTTCCTTTAAATAATAGGCATTGGCGTCGGGATAATATGCCAGTCGTTCCAAGGCCTGGATTACAGCTTGACGAACTTCATTGGACGGACCAAGCGGATTTTCGTTGGAAGCCATCTTGATCACACCGCTGACCCCGAATTCGCGTTCTACTTCTTCGATGGGTTTCCCCGGAATATAAGCAGGCAGTTTTTGCACGCATACACGTGCCAATTTCGTTGCATTCATAGAAGTTCTCCTTTAAAGTCAGAAAATCGAGATTTGATAATAATGAGATGTCATACTCGAGTGGAGGTGGTTTGACGCGCGGCTAGATCCGGACGTAATTTGACTGCATCGCGTAAATATACCGGTTGAATCTGGTTCCGTTTCAAAGAGGTGTAAAAGTGCAGCATCACCCGGATACATAAAGGTAAGGCTCCCGGTTTGGGAATTTCCTGGGCGCACATCAACGGTACTTCGACCAAACCAATTTCCCTGGCGGCAACAGCCGGAAATTCACTGGTGATATCGGGGGTGACCGTAAAAAGAATACTTACAATATCCTCGGGATCGATCCGGTTATTTGCGAGCAACTTCTCAAGTAATTCACGGGTTGCCTGTACCACTTGAGCGGCAGAGTCTTGGGAAATGGTAATCCCACCTCGAACAGCCCAGAGTTTCATTCAACCGCCTCCAATTGCGCGGTGGCTTAACCCCACCGCGACTTCATCAAGATGAATCAGGCCAATGCTAAAAAAAACAGCCACACACACATGATCGCCTTTACGGGCTAAACCGACCTTACCGCCGATACTTAATCCCACCGCCTTGGATATGATCTGGGACATCGCCTCACGGGTAGCACCGGCGATCGCTCCTTCCTCGGCGTGACATTCTTTAATCAGCAACTCTCGTTTGGAGGCAACTACGGTTCGCTCCAGAATGGTTTTTACGGCCATAATCGCCTCACCACCATAATCCACAGCAGCGGCGCGTATTTCATGATTTTTTAAATCTTCTTTCAATAACCGTTCTTCCTCACGCGAACTG
Source organism: Bacillota bacterium (assembly GCA_036384575.1). Classification (GTDB taxonomy): domain Bacteria; phylum Bacillota; class UBA4882; order UBA8346; family UBA8346; genus DASVMB01. Next base: position 1,556 of record DASVMB010000034.1, on the reverse strand, counting down.
GTCATGGCCATCGCCAAAGCAGCCTTGGCAACCTCTTTGCTTCCGGTCTCCATACGTCAGTGCCTCCTACATTCAGATGAAAAAAGCACCCTGGCGGTGCCGGACATAATGCTAGCATATTAAAGTAAATTTATCATAATTCGGTTCTTGGTTCAAGACATCAATGATTTAAACTTTTATAAAATTTTACAGGCGAACCTTCCAATCTTTCCGATAAAACACAACCATTTCTGAACCAACCGAAAGTCAGAAGAATTTGGGTTATGATTAACAAAACGGTTAATCCGAAAATAAGTTTCATACATCCTATTTCATGGAACTTAAGTCTTAAAAAAAGCCGTTCATACCAGCGGTACTTTCTGTGAAACAATGGCATCTCCCTCCGAAAACCCTTTTGATGCGGCCGCCCTTGCGGCAATCTCCCTTCCTGCGGCATAACCCATGGAAAATGCGATTTGGAGATTAAACCCCCCGGTATAAGCGTCTACATCCACCACTTCACCTACAAAATAAAGTCCGGGAACGATTTTTGACTCCATGGTTTTGGGATCTATTTCCTTGGTGCTGACGCCGCCGGCGGTTACAATCGCCTCCGATAAAGGACGGGGTTGAGTTACAGTGAGCTCCAGATTCTTTAGGAGGTGGACTAATCGCAGCCTTTCCTCCTTCGTGATCTGGTGTACCGGTTTCGATGGATCAATTCCGGACTGCTCCACGATGATGGGGATCATTTTTTTCGGTAACAGCTCGTCCAATGCGTTTTGATAAATCTTTCGAACAAATTTTGTAAAGTCTCGCTGTAATCGAAGATCTAATTGAGTTTCATTCAAAGCGGGCTTCAAATCGAGAATGAGCTTGACCGAACCCGGATCATTTGCGAGCCTTTGGACAATCTCCCGGCTAAGACTGAGTATAATCGGACCGGATACCCCGAAATGGGTAAAGAGCATTTCACCGAATTCCGCCTGGAGTTTCTTATCCCGGTACCAGGCGGTGACGGCAACATTGGTTAAGGAAAGGCCTTGAAGCTGTTTAGGCCAATTCTCTTTGGTCTCCAACGGCACCAAAGCCGGTTGAGCGGGAATAATCTGATGTCCCGCCGATCGCGCCAGGCGGTAACCGTCACCGCTGCTGCCGGTAGCAGGGTAAGAAGCCCCTCCGGTCGCCACTGTAACATAGCGGCAATCCAAATGGAGTCCCTTTTCGCCGGTCACTCTAAAAACTTGAGGCGCACCCGAGAGATCAATATCCAGAACTCGTGCGCCACACCATAAAGTCACACCATAGTCTTTTAGAGCGTTTTGTAATGCCCTGACGATATCCTGAGCCTGATCCGATTCTGGAAAAACCCTATGGCCCCGTTCCACTTTCAAGGCCACTCCGAATTCATCTTCAAACAAAGCCATCAATTCCTCTGGTCCGAAGCGACGCAAAGCGCTGTATAAGAAGCGGCCGTTTCCAGGAATATTGCCGATAATCTCCTCAAGATTCGATTGATTTGTAAGATTACACCGTCCTGAACCGGTGATCAAAAGCTTCCTTCCAATCCTTTGATT
>DASVMB010000033.1:0-12588 GCA_036384575.1 Bacillota bacterium | reverse complement strand
GCCCGGGCTGCGGTTCCTGCGCCGGAATGTTTACCGCCAACACGATGAATTGCCTGACAGAGGTTTTGGGAATGGCCCTTCCGGGGAATGGCACCATTCCGGCGGTTGATGCACGGCGGATCCGGTTGGCCAAAGCCGCAGGGATGCGGATCGTCGATCTGATTGCCAAGGGAATACGGCCGCGGAATATTATGACGGAGGCGGCTTTTACCAATGCGTTTACCGTGGATATGGCTATCGGCGGATCGACCAATACCGTGCTTCATCTTCCGGCCATTGCTCATGAGGTTGGATTAAGACTGGATCTGGATTTAATCAATCGCATCAGCGAACGTACCCCGCATCTGGCTCATTTGCGACCGGGCGGAGTTCATCATATTCAGGATCTGGATGGAGCTGGCGGGATCCCGGCGGTCATGGCCATACTTGGAGAAGCGGGATTGATCGATACCTCCCCAATCACCATAACCGGAAGTACAGTAGCGGCGAATATTGCCACAGCAAGGGTGGTCCGGCCCGAGGTTATCCGTACACTAAAGGATCCTTACCATACCGAGGGAGGGTTGGCAATCCTCCGGGGAAATCTGGCACCGGATGGAGCCGTGGTTAAGCAGGCTGCGGTGGCTCCGGAGATGATGCGCCATGAAGGACCCGCCCGGGTATTCGACGGTGAAGAGGAGGCGCTCCGGGCGATCTTGAATGGAGCAATTCATTCCGGAGATATTGTAGTCATCCGTTACGAGGGTCCCAAAGGCGGACCCGGCATGAGGGAGATGCTCGGTCCCACATCGGCCATTGCCGGAATGGGACTGGATAAAGAGGTCGCCTTGTTGACTGACGGGCGATTCTCCGGTGCTTCCCGGGGAGCGGCCATTGGTCACATTTCACCCGAGGCGATGGCCGGCGGGGTATTAGCACTGGTAAAAGAGGGCGACCGGATTCGGATCGATATTCCCGGGAGAAATTTGGAGCTCTTGGTGGCAGAAACCGAACTGGCGCGCCGTCGTTCCGAGTGGCAGCCTCCGCACCCCCGGGTTTCCGGCGGATATCTCTCCCGTTACAGTATGATGGTTACATCGGCCAGTACCGGGGCGATTTTAGGGGAAGCAATAGGCATGAGGCAATAGGCATGAGGCATCGCGTCCTGCGGGACGCGCGGCAACTCACCCCACGTTTTCTATTGGCTTTCAGTATAACCCTACACCCCTCTCTTTTCTGAAAGAGAGGGGTCGGGGGTGAGTTGTTAATTGACAACAGGGAACAGGCAATAGGCAACAGGCAGCAGCGATTTCTCGGATATATTGGAAAAATGCTCCGTTACAAAGGATATTTTGGTTACAGTCCAGGTAAAAACCCTTAAGTGTAGAGATAATTTTTGTTGATAATCCCCTAATGCTTGTCTCATAAGATTTATGTTAGAGGAACCTACGATGGTTCCTTTGTTTTTTACCAATAATAACGGATTTTAAATTAATGTGATGTCTGTCATTACTTACTATATTAGTCTATTATAAATGATCTACCCAATAAATAAGGCTTTTTTTAATAAAAGTTCCGCAAACCCTGATTTGACGTGGCTTAATTTTATCTAATTTTCTCTTGACATTCATCTGGTTATCATTTATAGTAATTACAATTATTATCCATCGATGGAATCGGAAGTCAGTCGAAAAACCCTGGAGGTTGGTGCGAAATGAAGAATTCAGGGGCTGAAATTTTGCTGGATTGTTTGGCGCGAGAGGGGGTCGAGGTCATCTTCGGCTACCCGGGGGGGCAGGTGATTCCGATTTATGACGCCTTATACGATGCGCCTTTACGGCATATTCTAGTCCGGCATGAGCAAGGAGCGGTTCATGCCGCAGATGGATACGCCCGGAGTACGGGCAAGACCGGAGTCTGTTTGGCAACCTCCGGACCGGGGGCTACCAATCTGGTGACCGGAATTGCCAACGCCTATATGGATTCGGTACCGCTGGTGGCTATCACAGGGCAGGTCCCGACTTTCTTAATCGGCTATGATTCCTTTCAGGAGGCGGATATCACCGGGATCACCATTCCCATTACCAAGCATAATTACCTGGTAAAGCGGATTGAGGATATACCCCGGGTAGTGAAGGAGGCGTTTCATATCGCGGCCACAGGCCGACCCGGGCCTGTATTGATCGATCTGGCCAAGGATGTGACTCAAGCCAAAGCGAAATTGGAATACCCGGAAACCGTCGAGCTGCCGGGGTATAAGCCTAATTATATCGGAAACGCCCGGCAGATCAAGGAAGCCTTGGAGGCGATCGGGGAGGCGAAACGCCCGCTTTTATATATTGGCGGCGGGGTGATCGCGGCGGGAGCATCGGCGGAGTTAATCCAATTTGCGGAACGGTTGGATATTCCGGTGACCGCAACTTTGATGGGGTTAACGGCTTTTCCCTCCGGTCATCCTCTGTATCTCGGAATGCTGGGAATGCATGGTACTGCTGCCGCTAACTTTGCAGTCGGTACCACTGATTTGTTGATCGCGATTGGAGCGCGGTTTGACGACCGGGTCACGGGTAAAGTGGACAGCTTTGCCCCACAAGCGCGGATCATCCATATTGATATCGATCCGGCGGAGATTGGTAAAAACGTTCGGGTGGATATCCCCATCGTTGGAGACGCGAAGATCGTCTTAGAAACACTAAACGAGAAGGCAGGGACTGGAAAACATCCTGAGTGGCGCGATCAGATCGGTCAATGGCAAAAGGAGTATCCGTTGCATTACGAACCGACCGGATTTAAACCGCAACAAGTCATTGAAACATTGAGTGAGCTGACTCGGGGTGAGGCCATCATCTGCACCGAGGTCGGGCAGAATCAGATGTGGACGGCACAGTTTTTCCGGTTCCAAAAGCCCCGTTCGCTGATTACTTCCGGAGGGCTTGGGACCATGGGATTTGGGTTTCCCGCAGCCATTGGCGCTCAGGTAGGCAACCCCGACCGAATGGTGATTGACATTGCCGGGGATGGCAGCTTTCAGATGACCATTCAGGAACTGGGAACGGCTGTAGCTCACCGGATCCCAGTCAAAGTAGTGATCCTGAACAACTTTTACCTGGGCATGGTTCGTCAATGGCAGGAGTTTTTCCAAAATAAACGGTACTCCGGAACTGTGCTCGACTCCAATCCCGATTTTGTCAAGATCGCCGAGGCATACGGGGCCAAGGGTTATCGGATCACCGAGCCGAACCAGGTCAGGGAAACGCTGGCCGCGGCTTTGAGTGAACCCGGTCCGGTGGTGGTCGATTGCTGGGTGGATCGGGAGGAAAACGTATTGCCGATGGTTCCGGCGAATTCTCCGCTAAACCGGATGATTGGGGTGAATCTCTGATGCGCCATATTATTTCGGCATTGGTTGTTAACCGTTCCGGAGTCATGGTACGCGTGGCCGGACTTTTCAGCCGGCGCGGCTATAACATTGAGAGTATCGCGGTGGGGGGATCGGAGGATCCGGAACTCTCCCGGATGGTCATTGAAGTTGAAGCCGAGGATGAACAGGTTCTGGAGCAGATCGAAAAACAGCTCTATAAACTGATCGATGTAGTCAAAGTGAACGACTTGCCGGTCAAGGAGACGGTGGGAAGGGAACTGGCATTGATCAAGGTGAATGCCGGATCGCAGAACCGTTCCGAGATCCTGCAGATCGTGGATATCTTCAGGGCAAAGATTATCGATGTCAGCAGCCGGGCTGTGATTGTGGAGATCACCGGCGATAGTGAAAAGATTGAGGCCATCATTGCCCTATTGAAACCGTTCGGGATCCGGGAGATCGTCCGGACCGGCCAGATTGCAATGCTCCGGACACCCAAGAAGGGAAATATCTAACCTTGCCGGATTCAAGCTGCAGGTGCCCTGTTCAATAAAAGAAAAGGTTGACACCTCCTGGTGGATCGGTTAATATCTACTTATATCAGGAGGTTAGAGCATGATTCTAGACGCTGATCTAAAAGAAGTATTGTACCGGCCGGAGGAGATATCCGCCCGGGTCCGGGAATTGGGCCAGATGATTACGAACGATTACAAGGGCAAGGATCTACTACTGGTGGGGATCCTCAAAGGTGCTGTTCCTTTTGTGGCGGATCTAATTCGGCAGATCGATCTGCCGTTGGCGTATGATTTGATGGCTGTCTCCAGTTACGGGGCTTCTACTAAATCCAGCGGTACAGTCCGGATCTTAAAAGATCTGGATGCGGCAATTGAAGGCCGCGATGTGATCATCGTAGAGGATATTGTAGATACCGGTTTGACCCTGCAGTACCTGTTGGAAAATCTGAAGGCCCGTCGGCTAAACTCAATTAAACTATGCACACTGCTGGACAAGCCCGACCGGAGGAAGGTCGCGATTCAGCCGGATTATAACGGTTTCACCATTCCCGATGTCTTCGTCGTCGGTTACGGACTTGATTACGCTGAGAAATATCGTAATCTGCCGTATATCGGTGTCTTGAAAGAGCAAGTCTACCGGCACCCAAGTGGAGAATAACCTCCGGTGAAATCGGTGGTATTGACTTGACCCAATTTTTTTGGTAAGATTGCACCATAATTTGTCGCGTTCCAAAATGGAGGAGTTTGTGGAAAGATGGAGCCCGTTAATTGGACAACCAGTGAGCGGCCTTTTCAATTCGTTTAAATAACCCAGCGGGGGATTCTGCCCTAAGCTGGGTTTTTTGTTTAGGATCTTAAAATCATGGGATCCTCACGCTGGTTTATTCATTTTTCCCTGACTCTAGCGACAAAAACGTCATCAAATACTTATATTGAGGAGGAGACCGATGTTCGAAAGACTTTTTAAGTTTCAGGAGAACAAAACCACTTTCGGTAGGGAGGTTATGGCGGGTTGCGTCACCTTTATGACCATGGCCTACATCATCTTTGTCAACCCCAGCATCTTAGGAGATGCGATGGGGAAGGGCATGGTACCGGCCTTGATCTTTGCCACCTGCTTGGCGGCGGGTATTACCACCATCTGCATGGGGTTGTTCACCAATTATCCGCTGGCCCTGGCTTCCGGAATGGGACTCAATGCCCTTTTGGCCTACGGAGTTGTTTTGGGGATGAAGGTTCCGTGGCAAACGGCTATGGGTATTGTGGTCATTGAGGGATTGATCATCACCATCCTGGTTTTGACCAACTTCAGGGAATGGGTGATGGATGCGATTCCGCTCGATCTCAAACGGGCTATTGGTGTGGGGATCGGGTTATTCATCGCACTGATCGGTTTAAAGGACGCCAACCTGGTAGTTGCCGATCCGGTGACCTTGATCACCTTTGGTAAATTGACCGCCCAAAGCCTGATCGCTTTGGCAGGGATCTTTATCATTGCCGTACTCATGGGAAAACAGGTCAAGGGTTCGATCCTGATTGGAATTGCTTTTTCAACAATCCTGGCGGTCTTGGCCGGGTTGGTGGATTTGCCTAAGGGGTCATGGGTTACCGGGATCCGCCCCGAGTATTTCCAAACCTTCTTTGCGCTGGATTTAAAGGGAGCACTTAGTTGGGGCTTGGCTGCCACGATCTTTGCCTTTTTGATCACCGACTTCTTTGATACGATGGGAACGGTATTTGCCATCGGTGAAGAAGCGGGGTTCGTGGGTAAGGATGGCAAACTGCCGCGTTTGAAGAAGGTATTGCTCGTCGACTCACTGGCTGCGGTTGTCGGTGGTCTGTTCGGTTGTAGCTCGGTCACAACTTATGTGGAGAGTGCCTCCGGTGTCGGTGAGGGTGGCCGGACCGGGTTGACTTCTGTGGTCACTGGCCTCTTGTTCCTGCTTGCCATCTTCTTTACGCCGCTGGTGGGGATCGTACCTACCTACGCGGTGGCTCCGGCCTTGATTATCGTAGGTTTTCTTATGCTAACTGCGGTCAAGCACATGCATTGGGATGATTTTTCCACTGCTTTTCCGGCATTTTTAACGATGGTAATGATCCCGTTTACCTACAATATCTCCAAGGGAATTGGCTACGGCTTCATTTCTTATGTTTTGATCAAGGTAGTTTCCGGCAAGCATAAGGAAGTCCATCCTTTGATGTATCTAGTTTCTGCCGCATTCGTGCTTGATTTCTTTCTGACCAGTATTGGGAAGTAATCGATGATCGATGGCCCGCTTCCCCTGGAAGCGGGTTTTTTTTCATATCGATTCAAAGGATTTTCAGGGCTAATGTCAAATAGTAAAATAACCAACAGGGTTGGTTAATCAACAGGGTTGGGGTAATCAACGAAGTTGGTTGGGCAAGCCTTGGAATTTCTGATGAATGGTGGTGAGACGTTTGCTGCAGTTCTTAATCGAGCATAATATCATCCGGACCGCCATCGATCTCTTTCTAGTTATCTTGATCATCACACAACTTTTTAAATTGATGCGCGGTACCAAGGGAGTCTTCTTTTTAAACGGCATCATCATTCTCTTTTTGACCTATATCTTCAGCAGGGCGCTGGGACTCGAATATCTAAACCTTCTGCTTTCCTGGATCATTATCATGCTGGGTGTGGCCCTGCCGGTCATCTTTCAGAATGAACTCAAACGGGCCATGGAGATACTGGGGCGTAAAAATCCGATTATCAAATGGTTCGTAAAACCACCTGTCATCGCCATCGAGAGCATCGATATCGTGGCCGAGGCTGTCGAGAGTCTGGCCAAACAAAAGATTGGCGCATTAATCGTCCTGGAGCGGGAGGATCCCCTCCCGGTAGTCAGCGAGTCCGGGTCCTATATCGACGCCGCCCTTTCCGCCATCTTGATCGAAGAGATCTTTTATCCCGGTTCGCCGCTACATGATGGGGCGATTTTGATCAAGGGGAACCGGATTCGGGCGGCCGGATGTTTTCTGCCGCTGGATAATCAATTGCCCCTCCCCCAGGAACTAGGTAGTCGGCACCGGGCGGGTTTCAGTCTGGCATCCCAGAGCGACGCCCTGGTGGTGATCGTCTCCGAGGAGACCGGAGGGATCTCCCTGGCGTATAATGGGGTTCTAGACACCGGTTACAGCAGTGAGCGCCTGAAAGGCACTTTAAAGGAACTGATCCAACCGATGCAAGATAAACCGGCTACGACTGTTAGTGGCAAGGCTGAGGTTAAATAAGGCCCTCACCCGACCCTCCCCCGCGAGGATTCTTGGAATGCAAATATGGCGGTGGGGAAGGGATCAATGAGCTATTAAAAATATGAATGACAATTGTTTAGGAAAGGTTGTTTATGGGAATGTGGCTGAAATTAGCCCAACTTCGCGTGCCGCTTAACGTAACTGTAGCTCAGCTTCCCGCATGGGTAGCCCGGCGGTTGGGTTTGGAACCCCGGACGGTTTTGGAAGTCCGGATTGACAGGAAATCGTTGGATGCCCGTCATAAAAGCCCGGTTTTTATCTATAATCTCTATCTCCGAATTGATCTGGCGCCTCAAAAACAGGATGCCTTTTTGAAACAACATGCCGAACTCGACCTTACTGTAACAGGGCCTCCGGCGGTTGTTCCACTCCAAGTCGGGAAGACCAAACCGTCAATATCTTTTAGACCGGTGATCGTGGGCGCGGGCCCTGCCGGTCTTTTTGCTGGCCTTAAACTAGCGGCGGCAGGCTTTAAGCCGTTGATCATCGAGCGTGGGGAGGGACTCGGGGAAAGGATCGCCCGGGTAGATCATTTCTGGCATACCGGGGAGTTGGATCCCGAGTCCAATATTCAATACGGTTGCGGCGGGGCCGGGACCTTTTCCGACGGAAAACTTACTACGCGAATCAAAGATCCGCGGCTGGCCGAAATCCTTCAAGTCCTGATAGAACTGGGGGCACCCGAGGATATTCGTTACCTGCAATTACCCCATATCGGAACCGATCTGCTCCGCGAGGTAGTTACCAAGCTTGAACGGCTGATCGGGGAATACGGCGGTGAAATTCAATTTCGTAACCGTTTGACCGATCTCCGGATAGATCGGGGAGAAATCAGGGGAGTATCGATTAATTCCGGGACGCATTTGGAGACGGGGCTGGTTTTACTGGCCGTTGGTAACAGCGCCCGCGACCTGTATGCGTTACTATCGGAAAAAGGTCTAAAAATCGAGGCCAAACCCATTGCAGTCGGGTTACGGATTGAGCATCCCCAGGATCTGATTGATCGGGCGCAATATGGTAGTTGGGCTGGCAATCTGCAATTGGGCCCGGGGGATTATCGCCTGACTTATCAGGACCGGGAGAGTCGGCGGGGAGTATATACATTTTGTATGTGTCCGGGAGGACAGGTGGTTGGAGCCGCCTCCGAACCGGGCGGGGTGGTGACCAACGGCATGAGTTACCATGCCCGAAATTCGGGTGTGGCTAACGCCGCGATTGTGGTGACAATTCCTGCCTCCGATTATGGGGATACGGGCCCGCTCGGTGGGATTGATTTTCAGCGTCGCTTGGAACGAAAGGCTTATGAAGCCGGGGGCGGTAAATTTTTTGCTCCCGCCCAACGGGTGGCGGATTTTTTAAAATGTGAGCCTTCTCAGGGCTTTATCGCACTTAAACCGTCGTACCTTCCGGGAACCCGACCCGCCAATCTATGGGAGGTGTTGCCTCCGAATCTTTGTCAGGCAATAGCCGCGGCAATCCGCCAGTTTGGCAGGGAGCTGAAGGGGTTTGACTGGCCGGATGCAGTACTTACCGGGGTAGAGACCCGAACTTCTGCACCAGTGCGGATTGTCCGTGATGTGGAACGGGAAGCCGAAGGGTTTAACGGGATTTATCCGGTAGGGGAAGGGGCCGGGTATGCCGGGGGGATCATCAGCTCGGCACTGGATGGTTGGAAGACTGCGGAAGTAATCTGCGAGAAATATTGTAAATAAATCATACTTAAAATATTAGCATCCAATCAGGAGGGGTTTATATGGCGCGTTTATTTGGCACGGATGGGGTCCGGGGAGTGGCCAACGAGAATCTTACCCCGGAACTTGCTTTTAAACTGGGGCAAGCGGCAGGGATCTATTTTCAGCGTGGACGGGGGACAGCAGAGGAACGGCCGCGGGTCATCATCGGCAAGGATACCCGGATCTCCGGCGACATGCTGGAAGCGGCGCTGATGTCCGGGCTCACTTCGGTGGGGGTCGATGTTTACCGTTTGGGGGTGCTTCCCACTCCCGGGGTGGCCTTTCTCTGCCGCAGGCTCGGAAGTGTAGCCGGAGTGATGATCTCCGCTTCCCATAATCCGGTGGAGGATAATGGAATCAAATTCTTTGACCATCAGGGTTTTAAACTCACCGATGAAGTGGAGGACGAGATCGAAGCCATACTCCGCACCGGACTCGAGCAATTCGAACGGCCTACCGGGATCAAGGTCGGTCAGATCAATGATGCCCACGACGCGGTGAAACAGTATGAGGATTACCTGGTCTCCACCGTGCAGGTCCGGTTTGACGGTCTCCGGGTGGTGGTGGACTGCGGGTTTGGCGCTGCATATCAGTTGGCACCGCAGATCATGCAACGCCTGGGGGCCGAAGTGATTCCGCTTCATGCCATGGACGACGGCAGCCGGATCAATGTCAAATGCGGTTCGACCCATCCCGAGATCTTGCAACGGGAGGTCGTTGCTTACGGAGCTAATCTTGGGATCGCCCACGACGGTGACGCCGACAGGGTGATCGCCGTGGATGAAGCGGGCCGGGTCGTGGACGGGGATCAGATCATCACCGTCTGTGGGTTGGCCCTACTTCAAGAAGGCAAGTTAAGGCATAACAAGGTGGCGGTGACTGTCTACTCCAACCTTGGCTTGAGTCAGGCGTTCAAAAAACATCAGGCGGATGTGGTGGTGACCGCCAATGGCGACCGGTACGTTCTGGAAGCCCTTCGGGATCAGGACTTGGTCTTAGGCGGCGAGCAGTCGGGGCACATCATCTTTTTAGAGAAGAATACCACCGGGGATGGAATTTTGACTGCGTTGCAACTCATTGCGGTACTGGTCAAATCGGGACGGAAACTCTCGGAACTGGCGGGTCAGATGGAGCGTTTCCCCCAGGTTCTCCAAAACGTCCGGGTAGCTCAAAAGGAAGGTTGGGAGGCAAATCCCCGGATTCGGGAAGCCATCGACCAGGCCAAACAAAAGTTGGGAGATTCGGGCCGGGTTTTTGTACGTGCCTCAGGGACGGAGCCGCTCATCCGGGTAATGGCTGAAGGGCCTGAAGAGGCGACACTGCGCGAGTTGGTCGGGTCTATCGCAGTGGTCATCCAAAAGGAACAAGGAACCTAAAACTCGATTTCACATACACGTAAGAAAGAACCAACTTAAGGAAGGTTCCCTTTTCGAACCCTTTATGATACAATGAGGCATATAATGTAAGGGGGTGGTAATGCCGGTAACAGTGAATAGAATCAAACCAAAGATTTAGCGCCAGGGCTCTGGATAGCGCGCTCCTAGAGCGCGAGGCATCGCGTCCAATGGACGCGCGGCAATAGGCAACAGGCAACAGGAGTAAATACTGATTGCTTAAACCTTAACGGTCTTATGACATTGCCAAACCGGTTGATGTAAAAACCGGGTTCAGAGTTGACGAGGAAGGGGATCTCGGAGCGTAACGTTTTGAATGCAACATTCAAAAACAACATTCAAAAAAAGCATTCAAAAGAACGTTACCAATCGGCGGGTGACCCTCGGTGCAGGCGCGTTACCGAAAGTAACGCGATACACCACCGTTAGAGGCCTGACAAACCCATCAGTGATGATTGGAACAATAGGGTCTCAAGTGAATTGAATAGATTTGTTTTGATTAGGGTCCTAGCTTGGGCAAATCGCGTCCAATGGACGCGCGGCATGAGGCGTGAGGCACGAGGTTAGTAGATGCTTCGTAGTTTGCCTGTTGCCTTATAAGGGTTAGTATTGTTAACCCGAATTCGCCTAAGACTAGTTCAAACCGGATTTTTAAGGTGGCGGTTCACCTTTTATTTCGGTTTGACCCTTATTTGGCGTTGCATTTTTCGGGATAAACATATAGGTTTCTTACCTCATTAAAGTCGACCATTCGTTGCCCACCCGTAGTGTCAGGTAAATAACGATGAATTTCCGGAACACCAATTCGGAGACGGTAAAGAATTTGGCGACGAATCATGATGAATCCAATCTTATTTATAAGGAGGACTTTTACCGATGTGCGGTATTGTTGGATATATTGGGAAACAAGAAGCGGTGCCGGTTTTGCTGGCGGGTTTGAAGCGGCTGGAGTATCGCGGTTATGACTCGGCAGGGGTTACTGTCTATAATCAGGGCAAATTGAATTCTTGCAAAACGGTAGGGCGTTTAAGTAAGATTGAGGAAAGGTTGGCGGAAATCAAACTCACAGGCAACCTGGGCATAGGCCATACCCGTTGGGCGACCCACGGACGGCCTTCGGAGCGGAACGCCCATCCCCATTTCGATTGCAATCAAAAGATTTCGCTGGTCCATAATGGAATCATCGAAAATTATATTGGACTCAAGGAATGGTTGCAGGAGAAGGGGCATATTTTTAACTCCGAGACCGATACCGAGGTGCTGCCGCACCTGATCGAAGAGTATTATCAAGGAGACCTGGCTGCGGCTGTCCGTGAGGCGCTCAAAAAAGTGGAAGGCGCTTTCGCGCTGGTGGTGATCAGCGACGAGCATCCCGGCGAGATTGTGGTGGCCCGCAAGGCCAGTCCGCTGATTATCGGGCTCGGGAAAGAGGAGAATTTCATAGCCTCCGATATTCCGGCGGTATTGCCCTATACCCGCGATATTTATATTCTGGAAGACGGGGAAATGGCGGTTATCACTGCGGAAAAGGCTGAGGTCTGCGATTTTAACGGCAATCCGCGGTCCAAAGAAGTGTATCATGTGCAATGGGACATTGCCGCCGCTGAAAAAGGCGGCTATGAGGACTTCATGCTCAAGGAGATCCACGAACAGGCCAAGGCGGTCCGCGACACACTGGCCGGCAAGGTTGACCACGTCGAAATGAAAATATTGCTTCCGGAGGTCAAACTGGATCCCCGGGAGATCGACACCCTGGAGAAGATTCAAATTGTCGCCTGCGGTACCGCTTACCATGCCGGCATGGTCGGCAAGTATTTGATCGAAAAACTGGCCCGCATCCCGGTGGAGGTGGATCTGGCATCGGAGTTCCGCTACAGGGACCCGATGGTGAGCCAAAAATCGTTGACGATTATCATTTCCCAGTCCGGCGAGACGGCCGATACTTTGGCCGGTTTGCGGGAAGCCAAACGTTTGGGCTCCAGGGTGCTGGCGATTACCAATGTGGTGGGCAGCTCGGTGGCCCGGGAGGCAGACGATTTGATCCTGACTTTGGCTGGACCGGAGATCGCGGTGGCTTCGACCAAGGCCTATACCACCCAGTTATTGTCCTTGTATTTACTGGCCATTTTCTTGGCCCAGCACCGAGGCACACTCTCGCAAAATGAGCGAGTCGGCATGGTGGAAGCCATGGGGAACTTGCCGGGGCAGATCGATAAGGTGTTGAACACCGAGACCAAGATCAAGGAGTTCGCCGAGGATTTCAAGGGCTGCGAGGACATCTTCTTCCTGGGCCGGGGCCTGGACTATGCGGTATCGCTGGAAGGAGCCCT
>DASVMB010000032.1:0-3349 GCA_036384575.1 Bacillota bacterium | reverse complement strand
GATTACTTTTTAGAAACTTAAAAATTCTCTTTTCAATCCTTCCTTCCTGTGTTATACTATTTACCGGTGTATTCGCGCACACGCGCCACCACACACGCCCGCGGATTTGGCCGGGGGTCCTTACACGTAAGGCCCGAGCCGGAGACGAGGCGGGCGGCGGTAAAAAAAACCAAGAAAGGGGGTGGCTAATGTGGCTGTGATTTCCATGAAGCAATTGCTGGAAGCCGGCGTACATTTTGGTCACCAAACAAGACGTTGGAATCCGAAGATGAAACCGTACATCTTCACCGAACGGAACGGGATCTACATCATCGATCTCCAAAAGACGGTGAAGAAGGTCGAGGAGGCGTACAACTTCGCCCGCTCGGTCGTTGAGAACGGCGAGGCGATCCTCTTCGTCGGAACCAAGAAACAGGCTCAGGACGCCATTAAAGAAGAGGCCGAACGTTCGGGGATGTTTTTCGTATCCCAACGTTGGCTGGGCGGGACTCTGACCAACTTCAAGACCATCCGTTCGCGGATCGATCGGCTCCGCAAGATCGAGCAAATGGAGCAGGACGGTTCCTTCGACGCCCTTCCCAAAAAGGAAGTGTTGGAACTTCAGAAAGAACGGCTGCGCCTGGAGAAATTCCTGGGCGGCATCCGGAACATGCATAAACTGCCGGGAGCGGTCTTCATCGTCGACCCGCGCAAAGAGCGGATTGCGGTGGCCGAAGCCCGAAAGCTTGAGATTCCGATCATCGGGATCGTCGATACCAACTGCGATCCGGATGAAATCGATTATATCATCCCCGGTAACGACGACGCCATCCGGGCTGTCAAGTTACTGGCCGGGAAGATCGCCGACGCGGTACTCGAAGCAAAGCAGGGTGAACAGACAAACGACGCTCCCGCCACCGCTACCGAGACCGTAGAGGAACAGGAACCTTCCCAACCCGAGTTAGCTCAAGAAGGCTGATTGGAAAGGGGTGGCCGGGGCAACCGGAACCACCCCTTTTTCATGATTTCATTTCGAAGATAGGAAAACTGTGAAAATTATTTCTAAAATATCATAAACTATAGATATCGCGCGTGGGCGCGGCCCCGCTCGTCACCAAACGAACGTCCCAAAGAACCGAAGGATATGAATAAAGAAAATCAATAGGAGGGTATTACATATGGCTGAGATATCTGCCGCTGTCGTTAAAGAGTTGCGGGAAAGAACCGGCGCGGGAATGATGGATTGCAAGAAGGCCTTGGGCGAGACCAATGGGGATATGGATAAGGCCATCGAATATCTACGGGAGAAAGGATTGGCCGCGGCCGCCAAAAAGGCGGGGCGGATTGCCGCCGAAGGGTTGGTCAGTTCCTATATCGCTCCGGATAAAAAAGTCGGCGTACTGGTTGAGGTGAACTGCGAAACCGATTTTGTGGCAAAAAATACGGACTTTCAGAATTTCGTCACCGATGTCGCCCAGGGTGTGGCAGCCAAAGATCCGAAGGATCTGGATTCCCTCTCAAAATTACAGCTGAAGAGCGGCAAGACCGTTGCCGAGACCGGCACCGGCCTGGTTGCCACCATTGGTGAGAACATGTCGGTACGCCGTTTTGTCCGTTTTGAGAATAAAGGAACCGGCATGGTGGACTCCTATATTCACATGGGCGGCAAGATCGGAGTTCTGCTTGATTGCAGCACGAGCAAGGCTGATACCTTAACTAACCCCGAGTTTCTCACACTATTCAAGGATCTGGCGATGCAGGTGGCTGCGGCCCGGCCCGAGTATTTGAACCGGACCGAAGTTCCGGCGGATGTGCTCGACCGGGAGAAGGAGATCTATAAGGCTCAGGCCATGAATGAAGGCAAACCCGCCAATATTGCCGAGAAGATCACCATTGGCCGGCTGGAAAAGTTCTATAAGGAAGTTTGTCTGCTTGAGCAGGAATTCATCAAAGACAATGATAAAACCATCACCAAACTCTTGCAGGAGTATAATGCCAAATTGGGTGAGAATATCGTCATCAATCGGTTCGCTCGTTTTGAAAAAGGCGAAGGCATTGAGAAGCGGAAAGACGATTTCGCAAACGAGGTCATGTCACAGATTAAAAGCTGAAGCTTTTGGGAACACGCGAGTGTTCCTTTTTTTCTGCCCGGGGTGTCTCTGGCATAAGTTCCCGTAATTAACCGGACGTTAATTTTTACAAAAAAGTCAGGGTCCCGCTGCAGGAATTAATTTTGGAATTCGCGAAAATATATTATGAAAATGCGGAGGTAAATGCAGTGATGGCAGCTCCGAAATATAAACGAATCGTACTCAAGCTTAGCGGAGAAGCCTTGGCCGGCGATAAGGGATTTGGTATCAATCAGGATGTTGTTAACTCCATTGCCGAACAGACCAAGGAAATTGTGGATATGGGAGTTCAAGTGGCGGTGGTGGTGGGTGGCGGTAATTTTTGGCGCGGCGCGGCAGGCAGCCTCCGGACCGGTCTCGACCGTTCCACCTCCGATTATATGGGTATGTTGGCCACAGTCATCAATTCCCTGGCTCTGCAGGACTCTTTTGAAGCCTTGGGAATCGCCACCCGGGTGCAAACCGCCATCGAAATGCGGCAGATTGCCGAACCTTACATCAAGCGGCGTGCCGTCCGTCATCTGGAAAAGGGGCGGGTCGTAATATTTGGCGCGGGAACCGGCAATCCGTATTTCTCAACGGATACCACAGCCGCCTTAAGAGCCGCCGAGATCGAGGCGGAGATCATCCTGATGGCCAAGAAGGTTGATGGGGTTTACAGCGCCGATCCGAAAACCGATCCGCTTGCGATCCGTTTCGAGGATCTGAAATTCATGGAAGTTTTGCAACAAAGGCTAAAAGTGATGGACTCCACCGCCACATCTTTGTGCATGGAGAATCATATTCCAATCGTGGTTTTCAACCTGAATCAGGCTGGAAATATCAAACGAATCGTCCTTGGCGAGAAAGTAGGAACCTTTGTGAGAGGGGATGACTAGATCCTATGGTGAAGGAAGTTTTGCAGGAAACCGAAAATCATATGAAAACGGCTGTCGAAGCTAGTAAAAAAGCTTTTTCCGCCATTCGCACCGGGCGGGCTAATCCCAGTCTGCTGGATCGGGTTACTATCGAGTATTATGGTAATCCAACCCCGCTCAATCAAGTAGCCAGCATCAATTCTCCCGACCCGCGCATGCTGGTGGTCCAACCTTGGGATAAATCTGTCCTCGGCACCATTGAAAAGGCCATTCAAAAAGCGGATTTGGGACTCAATCCGGTAAATGACGGTTCCGTCATCAGACTCCCGGTGCCACAACTCACCGAAGAGCGCCGCAAAGAATTGGTGAAGATGGTTAAAAAAG
>DASVMB010000031.1:0-24416 GCA_036384575.1 Bacillota bacterium | reverse complement strand
TCAATTTCTGTTTATTACTAGTTGATCGATGTGATCAAAATGATCGATTTTACTGAATTGATCTAATTTATTCAAGTTCCTCCAACTTAAGGGTAATGTTAAGCCGAAAAAGAGAGGGGGAAGGGGGTGAGTCGCCTTTAGGCACTCAATAGTGTGAAAGGTCGATTCCGGGCCGGCATTTCATTCCGGCCAAAAGCTTAATGAGTCTGAAGCCTAAAATCCGACCTCCTCCGCCACCATGATCACGGAGATCCGGCCCTCAAACTTCATCCCGTGGTTGACGATGCCGATGGAGTTGCACATCCGGGCCGGGATCTGACAATCCTCGCACCGGCCCGTTTTGACGCAGGGGGTTTGGTGGCCGTTACGCAGGGCATTCATCGGGGCGATCTCTTGGAGGCGCTTGAAGGCCGCGTCCAGATCGGCCACAACTTTATTGGCTCCGGCCACCACGATCACCCGCCGCGGTCCGAAGATGATACCCGCCACCCGATTCCCGGAGCTGTCCACATTGACCAATTGCCCCTGTCGGGTTATGGCATTGGTCCCGGTGACCAGGAAATCGGCAAGCATGGACTGACGGTAGATCTCCACGATCTCGGGAAACGGGAGGTTCTGGTAACGATCAAAGAACTTGTAATCCCCGTTACGAAAGACGTCCACAAGCCCCATGGCTGCCAATGTCTCTGAACCTCCAACCGCCACGCTGGAACCGTGAGGAATCATTTCAAGCACTATATTCCTGGCTTCCTCAAGGTTCTCAGCGTAATGCGCATCATAGGCTTTTTGTTTCAGTATTTCAACCATTTCTTTGGCGATGCACTGACAACGCCATTTGATAAAACGATTCATTTGAATCTCCTCTTCCCTTAAAACTTGTGAATGAAAAAGACCTTTCACTTCATTGCGGCTCGTCCGGGATGCCGAATTTATCCTTTAATTTCCTTGCCAAATCATCATCGGACAACGGTTTGCGATGAGTGTTTTCCAGGTAGATCTTCTTCTCGCTCTCCGGCATCAGATAGGCTTTGTTCCACAAGAAAAATTCGGGACTGTCCCCATGCATCCTCAGATACCTTCGCAATGTCTCCAAGCTATATATGGTGCTTTTCACATTGGTTAACCAGTCGGCCCGGTAAAAATCCCGCCACCTGTCGTGTTCCGCTTCAGCCATGGCTTTTATACTATCATTATAATTCCATAAGGACTGGGAGGCGTAGACAAACGCCCGGGGAAAATCGCCTTCCCGGAAGGCAAAATAACTTTGACATAAGGCAATAAACCCCTTGCATCCCGAGGAATGGAGTTCTACTTGGAATGCCAGATGATCCCTGAAAAATACGGCTTCCTCTTTACGAAGCATCGCCGCGGTCGTCCGGGCCTTCTCTTGCAATTTCCGCCAACCTTCCCGGGCGGCAATTAGTTTTTCAAAGAAACATCGTACTTGTTCGTCAAAGGTCACCTCACCGGTAGCCCATTGTAAATCACAAGCAGTTTCGGTGATCTCGTTCCTTATCCAGTGGCCAATGATGGACCTGGGGGGATGATGGTAAAACTCTTCACCGGCTTTATCGTCGGTGTAGATCCCATATTGAATCGTCTGATGAAAATAATCTTGATAACATTCTCTTGCTTTCCCCCGGGCGGTACTGAAAAACCTCCCGCAGAAGTCGTCCAAATGCTCATCAATGTCGATGGTTCCTTCATTCCAGAGGCGGCTAACGATCTCCAGCAAATAGAGGTGCGGTTTGATATTCCCGCTGTTGAGCAATAAATAACGATCCGCCCCCGCCCGAAAGGCTTTTAACAATTCATCCTTCACCAGACCGGGGCTGGATGGAAACATGGTCAGGTGGTTGGAGGCCTGAAGATCATGAAAGGTGATATGGTAATACAGGCCGTGCGGTCCGGTTTCTGTCGGTGCCGGGAGTGAGGGAACTCTGGGGTTATGGTTGCCTTGTCTTCTGGAAACCATCTTGCCATAACCGTTATCGGCCCAAATCTTGATAATGCCATCGGGTAAATCCAGCAAGCCTGCCCGGTAAAGCTCGGTGATCTCGCCATAGAGATACGTCGCGCATGCCGGATTCTCGACATATTGACTGACCAACTCGTATTGCCTGCGGATGGCCTTACTGATGAGCTCACCCCGGCGTTCCGGGGTCGAATAGGTCGGATCCTGTTCCCAGAACGGACAGTCTCCCTGTCCCCGGAAACCCAATGCCCAAATTACTTTTTTATCCCGGTTCTTACGAACGGCATCTTCCCATAAACCCTCAAACAATACCCGGTTCTTATCGTAGCTAGGTTCTTCATGGGGATAAGCCCTGAAGAACATCTCCGCCCCGAGGGGTTCGGCGTGATGCTGGGTGATGTATAACCCCATTTCGGAAGCCAGCTCCCAATGGATACCGTTGCGCGGCAGATCGGTACCGGGTATCACCATATTTCCACCACACCTCAGTAAAGCCTCAAATACGGGAAGCCATACCTCCTGGGGCGGCGGATAGCTATCGGTCCACCCGATGAGGCATACTTCATCATTGACAAACCAGCCCCGGTAGCGGACCCGGGGTTCGGGTGAAATGTATTCCCTTATTGGTATCTGTATCCGCTCCAACTTTTTTGGTTCTTTATCGGCCCAAAACCAAAACGGTTCGACCCCCAGATATTCCCGGCTGATATAGAGCAGTCCATAGATGATACCCAAATCATCACTGCCGCAGATATGCATCACCGGAGATCCTTCACTATCCATGTTTTCGAAACGGATGGCAAACGCTTCGGGCCGGTTATGAATGGGATCATCCTCCGAAGCATAACCAATAATCACTGAAGCGGAATGAATATCATCACATTGTTTTGGGGCGGATCCCAAGACCTTCTCGAAATCCCGGAATAAAATACGGACCGCGTGTCCCACCGGGGGCGTCAACACCTCGGGCAGATAAAAAAGGGTATCTTTGTCCATCACAAAAGCAATCTTTTTGACCATATCCACGAGTATCTCCTTGCCTCTTCATGAGAAGCATCATTATCAATCTTCATGTTATATGATAATTCATATGCCGGTGATTTTCAATCTGAGCTCTACCCCTTAAGACCAGTCGTAGCAATACCTTCGACAAAAAATCGTTGCGCCAAGATGAAAGCGATGACGATTGGGGCGCTTGTCATTACAACTGCAGCCATCAAGAGGTTCCACTGGACATCCACATCGCCGCGAAAAATTGCCAGCCCCATCACCAAAGTACGATTGTTCTCACTATTTAAAAAGACCATCGGGTAAAGATAATCATTCCACGTGCCCATGAGTGTGAAGATGCCTAAAGTTGCTAAGGCCGGCTTGCTTAAAGGCATAATAATCCGGGCAAATCTACGCAGATATCCGCAACCATCGATAATAGCGGCTTCCTCCAGCTCAACCGGAATGGTCAAAAAGAACTGGCGTAATAAAAAAGTACCATAAGCGCTGAATAATCCGGGCAAGATCAAGGATAAATGATTGTCAAGCAAACCAAGCCATCTCATGATAATAAATGTCGGCACCAGAGTAATTTGACGGGGAATCATCAAGGTAGCCAGATAACCCATAAAAAGAAAATCACGCCCCGGAAAACGAAGTCTGGCAAAGGCATACGCCGCGATGGCTGAGGTAAATACAGTCCCCAATGTACAAGCGGCAGTGATTTTCAAGGTATTAAGAAAATAAAGGTGAAAGGGGACCGCTTCAAAAACCTGAATAAAGTTTTGCCAGACAATTTCCCTTGGTAAACCCAACGGATTATTGAATATCTCAGTATATGACTTGACTGAAGCAATGAGCGCCCAAACCAACGGGAACAGTACCATAAGCGCTCCGATTACCAGCACCAAATAAACCGTCAGTTGCCACAGAAATTTGGTATCAAAATAATTATGGGGTTTTTCTATCATTAAACCGCTAGTTTTCACAGTTGACACCTCCATATATTCCGATCCGCGGTTCGCCTAATAATGGACCCAGCGTTTTGCCACCACAGTTTGGAGAATTGTAAAAATGAAAACGATCCCAAACAGAGTATAAGCTATGGCGGAAGCATAACCCATCCTGAAAAAGCGGAAGGCGTGCTGAAAAACCAGCATTACCAATGTATTGGTTGCATTTGCGGGACCGCCGTTGGTTAGAACCGTTGTCAGGTCGAAAACTTGGAAGGAATTTATGATTGAAGTCACCGTGACAAAGAATGTGGATGGTGAAATCATCGGCCAAGTTACATTCCAAAAGGTTTTCCAGGCATTGGCGCCATCGATTTTTGCAACTTCATATAATTCACCGGGTACACCCTGTAATGCTGCAAGAAAAATCACCATATTGTAACCCATACCCTTCCAAACCGATACCAAAATCACACTTGGCAAAGCCCATTGCGGTGAATTTATCCACGGAAAGGGACCCAACTGAAACCAAGATAAGAAATGGTTAAGTAAGCCCATTTGATAATCGAACAGCCATTGCCAGATTAATGCCACTGCTACCGATGAATAAACTACAGGAAGGAAATAGGCCGCACGAAAAAAACTGAGCCCATGAATTTTCTTATTGAGTAATATTGCCAAAAAGAGAGCTAAGATGATATTCAGCATGACGCTGACAAATGAGTAAATGACGGTATTGGTCAATGATTGCATGAAAACTTGGTCATGAAAGAGATTGGCGTAATTGGTTAATCCCACTGCTGCAGGCGAAGTAATCAAGTTCCAATCGGAAAAACTGATTAATAACGAACCGATCACGGGGAAAATAGTAAAAATTACAAAACCCAAAAAATTAGGGGTCAGGAATAAGTAACCCACCACCGCCTCCCGAAATCGGGTTGATTGCCTTTTCATACCAATGCCTCCTTGATTAACTGCCCATGACTTCTCATGGATGTGTTGATTGTTTCAGTGGAAGCGGAACTTGCCAGAGATCAAATCCGATAAATTGAGAAGGGGCATTGCTGCCCCTTCTGGCGGAACCCCCGTTTATTTGCCGGTACGATCCATCACTTCCTGAATTTTGGGAGCGATCTCGTTCATGGCCTTCTCGGCAGTGATTTGTCCTGCATATACTCGTTGCAACTCTGGAAGCAACAAACTTTGAATTTCAATCCACCCGGTTCGTAACGGTAAAACATGGCCATATTTTACGGCAATTGCCTGTGATGACTCGACCACCATTTTCGGTGATTTGGCAGGATCGGCGTAGAGTTTCCATAACTCGGGATCATCAAAAGAAGGGGGAACCCGTTTCGCCTTCATATACAAGACTTCTCCGGGTTGTCCCGGTCCCCTTAAAAATTTCAAGAATTCCCAGGCGGCCTTCGCTTGTTTGGTCGTAGAACTGATGCCTACCACATTTGATTTGGAGATGGTTGTCCGGGGGTATTTCACAGTGCCCGGGAACGGCAATACTTCAAACTCATACCCGGCTATACTTTGCATCGAGAGAATTTCTGCAGCCGTACCCATACGCATGGCCAGTTTATAATTGGCAGACCACCGGTTAAAGACATCTCCGGATGTAAACTGGGCCGGATCAGGGATGATGCCTTCTTTAATCATATTGGCAATTTCCTGGATCTTTTGAACGGCCTGCGGTTTATTTAGAGTGAACTTTCTCCGGTTTTTATCAAAAAGATCGCCGCCGCCGGCCCAAATAAATGGAAACAGGTTCGTCAAATCAGTAGTTCCGACAGCAAAACCGTATTGGCGATCCATGCCTTCACCCTTGCTCAATTGTCTGGCTATTTTAAGAAAGTCTTCATATTTCCAATCGACGGATGGCACGGGAATACCCGTATCCTTAAACATTTTCACATTGATGAACATGAAAACCGGGGCAGTCCCCCAGGGTAACCCGTAATACCTGTTGCCTTGCATGCAGTCGAGCAATCCGGCGGGATAATATGAATTCATATTCAGCTTATCCTGTTTGATTAGCCCGGTAATATCTTTTAAGGCTTTATTCTTCATGAAATCGGCCATGTAATAGGAGTCGATTCTCATGACATCCGGCGCCTGTCCCCCGGCATACATTGTAAGTAATTTTGTATGATAATCGTTATAAGCTGCTACTACCGGAGTAACCTTGATATTGGGGTGAGTTTTTTCGAATTCGTCGATGATATCTTTTTCTACTCCGATTGCGGTAGGGTTGCCCCAGAATGCATATTGAATCGTCACTGTGTTCTCTGCGGAGGCCAAGGTTGAAAAAAACGCGATTAACAAGACCAGACACCCTGTTAAACGAAACCACTTCTTCATATGATCTCCCCCTTCTTTTTGTGACACCTTTGGAACGTTCGTAACAAAAGCGTCATTTATATTATACTTAGCCTTAACAATCCATCGGGATAGACATTATTAAGCATTTTTTGGACTATTTTAGCATCCTGTGTAAAAGTGCAATTCGTTATGATAAAATTTTATTGATGAATGAATGCTTTGAAGGGAGGGGTTGGCCTGTTTCAAGTAATGGTTGTTGATGATGAATCGAGTGCCCTGGAAAAACTCACGAATTATATCCATCAGGCGGATTTAGATTTCCATGTTATCGCCAAGGCACTGGGAGCAGAGGACGCTCTTTATTTCCTTGGAATGACCAAACCCGATCTGGTGATCACCGATATCAAAATGCCTGTTACGGATGGATTGAGCCTACTCCGCCAGATGCGCCAAGTCGGTTGGGACGGTTATGCGGCAATTATCACCGGATATGATGATTTTGCCTATGCCCAACAGGCCATCCGCCTGAATGTGTTTGAATATATGTTGAAACCGGTTTTTCCCGAAGATGTAGCCGCGTTACTCAAACGTACCAAGGAACTTTTAGAGCGCGATCAGACGAAAAAGGCCCAAATGCGTAGCAAGATTCAAGCGGAGCTGCAGGGGGAAAGTTTAACTATCGCGGAGAAAGGCTGTATACCTGCTTACATTGAACAAGCCAAAGAATATATCAAGGATCATTACGCGGAACCATTGACCTTAATCCAGGTAGCCAAATTTGTCTCGGTAAACCCGGTATATTTGAGTTCACGATTTGCCAAATATTGCGGGCAAAACTTTCTGGAGTATCTGACCTACTACCGGATCAACAAAGCGGAAGAATTATTAACTCATTCCATTTTACAAATTCAGGAAGTCGCAACCAAAGTCGGTTACACTGACATTGCCTATTTCAGCAGGGTTTTCCGGCGGGAAACCGGTTTTACTCCCAGCAATTATCGCTCGAATTTCAAAAAATGAGTCGCGCGCGCGTTCGCAATCACTCGGGGGCTTACCGTGACGAAACAGCCGATATTTTCTTATACCAAAAGTACTTTTTATAAAATTTGGCTTGCCATTTGCGCGCTAATTATCGTTGCTACCGTTGCCAGCAGTTTCCTGGTATATCTTCAAGTGAATAACCAGTTGAAAACCAATATGGAGCAACGTTTATTGTGGGAGGCCAATTTTTACCGTCAACAACTGGATGAAGTATTTTTACAAGCCGCACTGAAATTAGATAACCTGGTCCGTTCGGCCGTTGCAACCACGGCGGACCGTACCTTGTTACAAAATGAAATGGATACCATTCGCACCCAAACTCCTAGTGTAATCAGGAGTTGGGTGGCTTACCCCGGTGGAATCCTGGTTCCCTCTCCAAATACCCGACCCGATTATGTAAAAAACTTACCATGGTGGCATGAGTACCTCTCCGGAAAAACTCCCCAAAATTTTACTGGATTTCAAATCGGACGCGGCCGGTCTTTGGTTGGAAAACCCTTTATTGATCAGTCAAATTTCACCGCTCTGGTGCCCTTATTAAGCTTTGATTTACATGAAATCCAAATCATTCGAGCGGCCGGAGCAGAGCTTGACCTAAATATCGCGTTAACTGAAAATACCGGTGTTGATATTGATTGGTCAACCATACCCGTATCGATTTATACCACGGATGGAATATTGGTGGCATGCCCTTATCGCTATTACAGCGGAAATTTGAATTTACTAAATAAAATCAGCGACCATCCCCTCATTCGCCAAATGCTGTCATATCCCAACGAAGTGCATGGATTTGGGACCTACAAAAAAAATGACCGGAAAATGGCCGGAGTCTATTTAAAAGATCCCTTACTGGGTCTGGTTCTAACCGTTGAGTACCCGGCAGCCGAAGTAGTCGACCCGGTACGCCGGATTGCTTCAGGCCCCCTGATCATTACCGCTTTGCTTTTACTGATTGCTACAATTCTCATAGCTACTATCTACGCCAATACCAAGCGGTTGCGCCAAGTCGAGCAACTGGCCCGTTCGGCCGAACTCCGCGCGCTTCAAGCCCATATTAATCCCCACTTCTTATTTAACACCCTCGACTGTTTGGTGGGTTTGGCCGTCTCAACCGGTAATACTTCATTGGTTAATATGATTCGCTCGCTCATTCATGTTTTTCGCTATACCACCCGGAAAATGGCTGAATTGGTTACTTTACAAGAAGAACTGGATTATCTCAAAGAATACATCTCGTTACAACAAATCCGCTATGGGTCCCGGTTTTCATTTGAGCTTTCCGTTCCGGAGGAACTCTTAAAAACAAAGATATTCAAATTCTGTATTCAACCGTTGGTTGAAAACTGCTTCATCCATGGGGTAGAAAAAAGCCTGGACCCGGTTTTAATCAGGGTACAAGCGAATAAAAGCGAGAATGACCTCGAAATATCCGTTTCCGATAATGGTCCGGGCATGACCATGGAGCGCATCCGGGAGATCAATAAAAGTTTGGAGTTGGAAACTTACGAATCCGGAAGCCAAGGCAACGGCGTGGGAATCTCCAATATCCATCACCGGCTTAAATACGCATACGGGAACGCATACGGCATTACCTTAATACCGCTTGAACCGGGATTATCGGTTTATTTGCGGATTCCCATAAATCAATAGTCCCTGAATCAAACAACGTTGACGAAAGATCATGGGAATAAGACGAATGATTGACGATCACCCCGCCTAAAACAGCCCTTCAAAACCATTGAGCTGCATCAATGCTTCAAGGAAGAAATAATCGCCGTAAATCAATGATGTCGAAAGACCTTCCTCGGGCTTTGAATGAAATGCCGTGCATCCTTTTTGAATCAGCGCCTCATCTCCATCCCAGTCTGTATAATTATCATATAGAGAAGAAACGATCTTCACGGCGGAATCCCGGTAAAATGGTTTTTCGTCTTCGGGGACAAGCCTTGAGAGAAGCAATAGCCCGCCGGCCGCTATCGCTGCGGCACTGGAATCCTTATGAATATTGATATCCGCTGGCGCCTTAAAATCGGCAAAGGGAACCGAGTCTTCCGGAAGATGGGCTACAAAAAAGTTTGCCACCCGTTTGGCCGTATTCAGGAAATCCGGTCTGCCGCTATATTTGGCGCTCATCGCAAACCCATAGAGGGCCCAGGCCGCGCCGCGGCTCCACGCGGAATCCACCCCGTACCCCTGGCCTCCCAAATTCTCCAGGTATTCTCCGGAAACGGGGTCAAATACACAGATATGTCTGGCCGATCCATCCTCGCGGATGAAATACTTTTGCGCCGTTGCCGCATGCGCCAGCGCGATATTGGAAAACCTCGGATCATGGATATAGCCCGACGCCCAGTATAAAATGGCCAGATTCATCATACAATCGATGATGGCCCAGCCTGTGCAGTCGTCATTCCAGGCTCTGATAAAAGAGCCCGCCGGGTTAAACCGCGAAGCAAGCACGCTGGCCGCCAAATAACCGCGTTTGGCCGATGCCGGATTCCCGGTCAATTTATAATCGGCAACCGCGGAAATATGCCACATGAAACCCGCGTCATGGTGAATGTGATAGAATTCGCGAAAAGCGGCATCCATTTTTTCCTCAACCCTTAACGCCCAATCCGCATATTCCCGTTTTTGAGTTTGGCGGTATGCCAGCCATAAAATACCCGGCCAAAATCCGTTGGTCCACCAGTCTATCTTGGCGGAATAGTCATCGTATTTACCTCCGCTGGTCCGGTAGGGAATTTCATCTTGTATTCTGCTACTGGTCCTTTCCAACTTCCGCAGCACGCGCTCCAAAGCTTCCTTTTGATTAAACATTAGCAGACCTCCACCTTGTACTCGGAATAAAAATGTTATCATAATGGCTTCCAGATGCCCTCACCCATCAGGTCGATTCAAGTCAATGGCCCTCCTCCGTAGCGATCGCTTTATGATAGCGTTATGGGGGGCGCACGTACCGTGTACGCGAGACCCAAATGTTGGCTGAGGGGCTTTACCCTGCAAAATCTCTCTCGATATATTCGAAATAATCAAAATCCGCATGTTTTCGCATTCCCGACAGATCCTGGCAGCAGATGCCGATCATGGCTCCGGTGAAGGCCAGTTTGTTGATTCCTTCATCCGATATCCTGCTGTAGTCAAAGTTGCCGCCTACTTGCAGCCACTGTTCTCCGTCACTTGAGTAGTAAAACCGTAACCGGTCATAATCGACCCTCGCCTGAAGATAATGTCGCGAATCCCCGCCGATATAAATATCTTTTTCCAATGGATAGTTGTATGTCCCATTATCGCAATTGATGATGGCGAGGCATTTTCCTGTGCCGTCATGGCTGACCCGCAGGTAAAAATAGTTATGAATGTCATATATACATATTAAGCCCGCCATCTGCTTGTACGACTCGGGTTCGAATTCCATACAGGCGGTTGCCGTATAACAAAAAGCCTGCTGTCTTCGGGCGATCAGGCTTTGAAAATACCTTGAGTTCAAGGATTCTCCGCCCTTCAAACGCAGATAACCCGGGCGTTCTATCAGGGACAGGTATTCCTCTCCAAGAGGGACTCTGAGTGTCTGGAAGTGGATGCCCAGTTTTTCTGAGTCAAAATCATCCTTAACTGATTCCTGGGGAAAAGGATATTCAGGCAGATCCGGTCCGGGTACCGTCATCAAAGGTTTGTTTCCTCCCTGAGCCAGCCTTAACCACCCGTCATCGCTCCAAATTACCTTTTGGATGCAGGTTTCCCTTCCCAGTGTGCACCTTCCCGAGGCCGGAATAGGCCTGCCGCAGAGATGAGCCATATACCACTCCCCGGATGGAGTATGAACCAGACTGGCGTGACCCGCCTTCTGCAAGGGAATCCTTGGGTCTTCCCTTGCAGTAAGGATGGGGTTCTTGAGATCAGTCTCGTAGGGGCCGGCGATTGACTTGGAACGGGCCATCCATACGGAATGGTTCAATCCCGTCCCGCCCTCCGCCAACATGAGATAGTAGTAATCATCCCGCTTGTAAAGATTCGGTCCTTCGGCCAAACCCGAATGTTGAAAGATGTTTTGGACCGGACCAACGAGCCGCTTTTGGACAGGGGCGTATTCCTGGAGGAGGATCCCTCCGAACCGCTTCTTTCCCTGGCCGTGATTCCAGTCCATATTCACCAGCCATTTCCGGCCGTCGTCGTCATGAAATAGCGAAGGGTCAAACCCGCTGGCATTGAGAAATATCGGCTCCGACCACTCTCCCTGAATATCCGCGGCAGTCACCAGAAAGTTGAGCGTATCCTTAAAAATTCCGCCCGTGCTCCTGACGATGGTGTAAATAAGGTAAAAGGTTCCCCGATCATAGGATAGATTGGGAGCCCATACCCCGCAGGAAGAATCAATACCCGCCATGTTTAATTGGGATAACCGGTTGAGCGGATGCGCCACCGGTTTCCAATGGATCAGGTCTTTGGAATAATGGATCTGTACGCCGGGAAACCATTCAAATGTCGATGTGGCAATATAATAATCATCTCCGACCCGGATAATGGACGGGTCGGGGTTAAAGCCCCTCAGTATCGGATTTATGATCTGTCCCATTTTTTTCATTCCCTCATTTCAAAGCCTTAACCCTTCACGGTCCCGGCGGTGATTCCCTTGACAAAGTATTTCTGCAAGAAGCCAAAGATCAGAATAATCGGGATCATTGAACAGAAACTGCCGGCGAACAGTACATCCCAGCGGGTCGCCAGTTCGCTGACGAAAGAATAGATCTCCACATTGATGGTCTTCGCCTGGTCCGAGGGGAGCACCAGCAAGGGCATTAAAAAGTCGTTCCAGATCCCCAGGCCCTGTAAAATAACCATGCTGGCGGTGCACGGCTTCAGCAGGGGAAAGACGATTTGCCAGAATGTATTGAAACTGCTGCAACCGTCGATGGCCGCCGACTCCTCAATCTCCCGGGGGATACCCTTGATGAAACTGGTAAAGAGTAAGGTGCCGAAGGCGGTGGCGCCGGAGATATAAACAACGATCGGGCCCCAAACCGTGCCGAAAAGATGCAGCCACTTGAGCTGCCGGAAAAGCGGGATCATATAGGCCTGGAACGGAATCATCATCCCGCTGATGAAAAAGATATAAATCAGGCCGGTTAGCTTGGAATTTCGCCGTTCAATCACATAGGCAGCCATGGGAATCACCAAAATCATCAAACATGTCGAAGTGACGGTCAAAAAGGCGCTCATGACAACCGCCTGGGGAAACCGGGTTTCGTTCCACAGATAAATAAAATTATCTAAGCGCAGGGCGGAAGGAAACGCCATCGCATCCCTCATGATCTCGCCCTGGGTTTTAAAGGCCGAAATGATACTGAAATATACGGGATAAAAGAACAGTGCCGCCAAAAACGCAACCAGGATGACCAGGAGAATATCATGTGTTTTTCCGATCCTTTTTTCATCGAAAGGCTGTTTTAGATCGATAGTAGTTCCCATTTATAATTCCACCTCCCGCTTCCTTAGGAGAGCCAATTGGATCGCCGAGAAAACCAGGGTAATCGCAAAAAGCATGACGGCCACGGCAGTTCCGTAGCCTTGTTTTGAATCGGCAAAAGCGACTTTGAAAATTTGATAAGCAATGGTCTCGGTGGCAAACCCCGGGCCGCCGTCAGTCATCACTGCGACCTGATCAAATACCTTTAAACCGCCGATGAGTGAAAGCGTCATATTGATTGTAACCGCCCCGGCAAGCATCGGAAACGTAATAAACCGGAACTGTTGAAGGCCGCTGGCCCCATCGATCCTGGAGGCTTCCAGTATCTCCTGGGGTATCCCTTGAAGCCCCGCCAGATAAATGATCATATAGTACCCTGCGCCTTTCCAGATCATGGTGAGGAGGATCGAGATCAAGGCGATTTTCGGATCGCCAAGCCAGTTAAGTCTCAAGATATCAAGGTGAATCATAGCGAAGAACTGATTGATCACACCGAAACTGTAATTCATCATCACCGACCAGATAAATCCGGTGATAATCCCGCTCAAAAGCACCGGAATATAAAATACGCTCCGGAAGAAACTCTTGAATATTTTGATCCTGTCCACCAGTAGTGCCAGGCCCAACGCGACCGCATTTTCCAGGATCGTAGCAGCTATCGCAATGAACATCGTATTTTTAACGGCTGTAAAAAACCGGATATCATGAAACATATCCATATAATTCCGTAGACCGATAAACGGCATCATATTGCTCAAGCCGTCCCATGATGTCAAACTGTAATAAAAACTGGATAAGGCCGGAACAATGACAAATCCCGTGTATAGTAAAAAGGCAGGTAAAAGCATTCCATAAGAAACCTGGCTTATCAGACGCCTCTTTTTAGCCATAACAACTCTCCTCTTTAATTTAGAGCCTCCCGTCAACTACGGGAGGCTCCACTAACCATCTTACTTCTGTGCCATGCTTATTTCGTGGCTGTTGGTACCGATAATTTCTCCGGTACGAATTTGGTGGGATTAAAATCCCTGGCCTCTTTGTCAAACTCCTCATCCATCTGCTTTAAACCGTCTTCCACGCTGACCGTGCCGATCAGCATCTCCTGGACTTTCTTGTAAGTCCAGTTCCGGAAGGCCGGCGGGATCTCATTGGCGCCAACGCCCTGATTCCAATTTAGACTCTTGCCGGCCTTGGCATAAGCTTTTAAAACGGATTGCATGGCCGGAGTCGCTTTGTATGTGATGGCCTGTTTCGAGGTGGGGAAATAGTTTCCCGAAGCGACGAATTTGGAGTATTGGGGTTTCGCCATGAAAAACTTGACGAATTTCACGAAAGCCTGGACCTTCGCGGGATCTTTAGCGGCCTGCGCGGATATAGCCCAACCGTCTTTCGTTGCTCCACCAAGCAGGTAGACTTTTCCCTTGGCATCCGGGATGGGGAACCAGCCCAGGTCGAAACTGGGATCCGCATCCGTGATCTGTTTGATCACATGAGGCCCACAGTAATACATGGCCACTTTCCCACTGACTAAAATCGAGGGGCATTGCGCCTCGGTTGTGCTCATGTAACCCGGTTCCACATACCCTTTGGTGAAAAGCGTCACCAACTGTTTCATGGCATCGGCAAAATCCGCATCGGTGAAATGAACTTTTCCCGCATAACGGTCCGCGATCCAATTCGGGTTTTTACTGGCGATATCGGTAACCCAAAACTGGCCGAACAAAAAGCCCATGTGCCAGATATCCTTGATCCCGGCTACCAGCGGCGATACACCCTTGGCTTTGATCTTCTCACAAAGTTGTAAAAACTCGGCATAGGTTTTCGGCTCTTTTAAACCGTTTTTCTTAAAAAAGGTTTTGTTATAATAAACGCCATTCGGAGCTGCCGCCATAAACGGTGCGGTATATACAGTCCCGTATATCGGGATGGTGGTTTCATACAAACCCATCAGTTCTTTGGGCAGAGGAGCCAATTTCTCCGCCCGGACAAACATCGGTGCATCCCGCATCTCCACGAAATCAGGGAACTCACCGACCGAGTCCTTGATTTTTAGGGCATCGGCATAAGCCCCCGTGTTTATTGAAAGATCTTCGGAGATTTTAATGCCCGGATTCCGTTGCATGAATTTGACGATCGTTTCGTGAACCAACTGTTTGGTCAAAGGGTCTCCAGTGGCGTATATACATGTCAGTTTTGTCTCTTTTGGCGCCGCCATTGTCAGATTAAAGCTGAAAAGCGAAAGAATCAAACCGATGAGAACGAACCCCATCCAACCCCTTCGTGCCATGATTTCTTCCTCCTTATAATTTTTTACATGCTGTAACTTAACTGTAACAAAAAACAAACTCACAATGAAGTGAGTTTCTTTAGGATAAGGTCGGTTTTTTTAAGAAATCCTTCTTGTATTCCATGGGATTTTTGCCGTAATACTTCTTGAACATCTCGCTAAAATGCTTGGGGTCGTTGAATCCGACTTGATCGGCAATCTCATAGGTTTTACATTCGGTACTTAACAAGATTCCCAACGCCTTCTCCATTCGAATCCTCAACAGGAAATCCCTGAAATTCTCACCGGTATGATTCTTAAAGAAAACGCTGAAATAATTAGGGTTCATACAGGCGATTCCCGCCACAGCCTCCAGGGTGATATCATGGTTATAATCATCTTCGATATACTTTTTGACTTTCTTGATCACCTGGGGTTCCGAGCTTTTGATTTGGAAACCAATCCGGCGCGTGATTTCATCCAAATATTTGGTCAGCCAGGAGTGCAATTCATTCAAAGTTGCCAATCCTTTCAGTTCTTTAGAGATACGACCCGTTTTATCAGCAAGACTTTCCAGATCAATACCGTAACCGGAAAGTTCACGGCTCAAATTCGCCAGAGTCGTTAAATAGTAACCGATGGCCGTCTCTTTATCGCCCCAGGCGATATCGGAAACGATATATTTTATATTTGCCAGGCTTTCATCGAACAGTTCTCTTTCATTGGTTAATAAACCATTGCAGAGCTTCTTTTGCTCAAGATAGAGATCTTCTACTTGATATTTGGGGATATGCTCTTGTGTTGCCATAATGATCCTGTCGTTTCCCGCAAAGAATCGATCTTCAAACGCCCTGAGTGCGGATTGGTAGGAACGGGGTACCAATTCCAAACCGGAGACCATCTCGCCGATTCCGATTGTAACCGTCTTCATCATTTGATTCTTTACCATTCTGCCGACCTCGCCGGCGAAATCCTGAGCTTCGGTGGGGGCAGGCCTTTTTTCAGGATAACAAAGGACTAGCGTAATCTGTTGCCCCTTCATCAAGGCATGCCCGGCTTTTTTCTCCTCAAGCATCTTTTGGATGAGGGTGCATACCGAATACTGGATCAATTGAATCTCCCCCGCCGCAAATGCAAGGGGGTTATCAAACAATTCATCGATGATAATATTTACGACAGTATAGAACCCGTCTCCGATATCGGGGGCTAAGACCTTGATCTCCGGTGGGCTTATGGTACCGGCGATCAAGTGCTCCCAGGCATTCTCTAAGATTGTATCGGTGCGCTCCATTTCATAACGGGCCAACTTCTCCCGGAGTCCGGTTTCCTCCCTTTCCTTACGAATCAGGGAACTCGCTTTCCGGATAGCCCCGGCAAGTTGCTCCTTGTCGATGGGTTTTAAAATATACTCAAGCGCCCCGAAAGCGATGGCTTCCTTGGCGTAGGAAAACTCCTGATAGCCGCTGAGTAAAATCACTTTCGTATTGATATTTCGATCATGAAGCATCTGTAAAAGTTCTATCCCGTTTTTCCCGGGCATGCAGATGTCTGATAGGAAGATATCGGGCTTTTCAGAGAGCAGGAGTTGCTCCGCCTGAGGGCCGTTTGCGGCTTCCCCGGTTATTTCAATGCCGTATTCGGACCAATTGATGATTTTTTTCAGTCCTTTCAGGATCAAAGGTTCATCATCAGCCAGCACCATCTTGAGCATGATTAACACCTCCGGAGTTGTTTATATCGCTGATTATCGGGGTGATGATCCGAACCACCGTGCCAATCAAGGCCTGGCTTTTGAGATCAATGCCGTACGGTTCCCCAAAACGCAGCCGCAGCCGGTCATGGACGTTCTTCAAACCAACATTTTTCCATCCCCCGGCTGTCGGTTCGCCTATCTTCTCCCCAACCAATAAATCATTGATTCCGGCCAAAGTCGCCTCGGTCATTCCAATTCCATCATCCAAAACGTTTAGCACCAGATGACCGCCTGCGATCTCCCCGGTGATCAGCACCTTCCCATGGCTTGTTTTGGGTTTGAGACCGTGAACTACCGCGTTTTCCACCACCGGTTGCAAGGTTAATTTGAGAATATGGTAATGCCTTATCTGTTCGGGAATGCGGATCTCCAAATCAATCTTGTCCTCATAACGGATCCGGATTAAGCGAAAATAGTTCTCTACCATCTCAAGCTCCTGGCCGAGAGTGACCAGATCGTCGTTACAACCGATAAGGTATCGTAACTGGGCAGCCAATGAATGGACCATCTCGGCGACCTGTTCATCTCCGTGATCTACGGCACTCATCCGGATTACTTCCAGCGTATTGTATAAAAAATGCGGTTGAATTTGTGTCTTTAACGCATTTAACTCTGCTTCCTTCTGTTTGTTCTGGGCAAGATAGGATTTAGCGATGTACCTCTGAAGCTCACAGACCATATTATTAAATCCCTCGGCCAACTGGCCCATTTCATCCTGTGAATTGATGGTTACCCGGGAGTTGAGATCACCCCGCTCCACCTTTTTCATCTGCCGGAGCATCCTTTGGACCGGAATCGAAAACCTTCTGGAAAAAACGATCGCCACCAATATTAGACCCATACTGCAAACAGTAATGATGATTTTTAAGAAATTTCTGATGCCCTGAACCTTATTTAGAATATCTTTTTGATAGATCTTCCGGATAATGACCCAATTTTGGGTCGGTACTTTGCTATAAATATAATAAACTTGCTCATCAAGGAAATATCCGGTAAAATTTTTATTCGTGAATTTGGTCTTCTTTTGTTGGAACCAACCCATATTTTTGGCGATCTTTTCCCTGAGATTCGAATAGATGCAATAACCGTCATTATCGACTAAGTAGATTTCATCTTCGCTTTGAGTTGTCAAATGATTAAAGACCGTATCAAAGGTATTGACATCCACGTCGATCTGGATTGTCCCAAGTATCTTGTGACTTTCAATCTGGGAAAGATCATAAAAGTTTCTGGCAAAAGAGATGACGAGTTCGGAAGACCCTTTATAGTACTCCGCTTTATGAGAGGGAAGAATAGTAAGTTGGTTTCGGTTTTGAATAATATATTTTAACCGGCCTTTGTTATAAAAATCGTAGTCGGTATTGAAAACCTTTGACATTTGGCTGGCATCATAAGCTCGCATCCGCTCATCGATAAAGATGACATTTTGGATATAGGCATCGGTATACAATAAAGAGCGGACAAAGTCATTAATCGCCAGCGTAGATTGGATTGCGGAGATACTTTTTGAATGAGTCTCTGCGGCCCGTTTCAAAAGATTATTCAACGGCTCCCCGTAACTATCGGAATTGTATGTATAAACCAGCTTGGTTAGATCGTTGTAACCGGCAATTAGTTTCCCAATGTTTTCTCCGGCATAGCCAAGCAGCTGCTCCTGACTGTGAATAGTAACTTCCTCGATATTTTTGGAGAAGGTATCGATGGCGATGAAACTAAAAAAAAGCAGCGGAATCAAACCGATTATGATAAAGGAAATGCTAAACTTCAAGAAGATGCTTCGCAAAAACAACGGTTTCCTGGCCATGATATACCCTCATCCAAAAGTTATCGCTTCATCGCCTATCTTTTAAACACAACCCCGTAAACAGATTCGCCGATATCAATATTCCCGGATTTTTCATCCAGAATTATCTTTCCGTTGATTCGCAGGTTTTCAACAGTAACGTCCTGCACCACCCGGTCATCGTCATATCCCATAATTCGTGAGGGATGCTCACCGATTCCATTATAGAAAATATCTTTAAAATGAATATTTTCAATTCTCGTCCCCGGTGCCGGATTATAGTCGGGGTTCTTGAACACACGGATATCAAACAACCTGCCGTTTTCAAACTGTTCCACCCTTATATTCTCATACCTGACATGCCTCACCGTATTTTTATCACCGGCATTTATCGCCATACAGCCCAGATAGTTGGGTTGAGGCTCATGATGCTCAAGTATATCGATATTTTCAAAAGTAATATCTTCCAACACATTCCCGTTATTTTCGTGATCCCCGTGAGTGCCTATAAGTGTCGGGTGGGCCACATCCGCCCACAAGACGGAATTCTTTACAGTTATATTCCTGCTGTCGCCGTTGAATTCCCACCTGTGGCCGTAGATGGCTATACAGTCGTCGGAATTCCGCATAAAGACATCATCAATATCAATTTTCGAGCTGGACATACAGTCGATTCCGTCAGACCACCCGTAGCAGGAGAAGGCTTTGAAGTCCTTAATCGTAACCTCCTCCGACTGTCCGATAAAAATGCTGTAATGGGGCGGGTCAATCACTACAATTCCTTCAATGCGAATATTTCTAGAGAAAATGATTCGAAAGCCCCGGAAATATGAGCTGCGCTCAACATTGATCAGATAGAGCACACCTCTCCCCCGTATGGTGACATCCTGAACATGGTCACACACAATAGAACCTACGACCGCAGCTCCTCCTGGAATATATACTGTTTTTCCCGAAGGGATACTCAATATAAGCTCCTCGATATAGTGCATTCCGGGTGCAAAATAAATGATCTCGGGTTCCCTGCCGGTGATGAGGTTTTTTGAAGAGATGGCTTTTAAAATCTCCTGCGGCCGGTGGATACCGGGTTTCAAGTATAGTACATTTGATGCTTCCGGATCCGGTGTGTTTTTCACCGGACTACCCGCAAAAATATGCAGATTATGAAAACGATCGCCATTAACTTCCAGCGAAAGCTTTCCCGGCTTATTCAGAGTAAACGTAATCTTATTCCCCTCCTGTCGATGGCGAACACCGAAAGAAAGAGGGCGAATCATGACACTCTCCACCGTTCCGGTATTTTTTACGACCTCCACCTCGACCGTTCCGGAAAAGTCGAAATATACCATGGACGCATTCCGGACATCATGCATATCAACCTTTACATTATAGGCGGATAATTTTTCCCATTCCCCTCCGCCGCACCTTACCCTGACCGAAAAGTCGCTGTTCACTGCAACCTTTTCAGGTACAGGGTACACACTTAGTTCATTCGCCTTGTTTAACATTACAATTCTCCCGGAATTTCATATGAATTCGCTGAATACCTCAAGTTTAACTTTAACCTGTGATAATTTAAAATCTGTAAGTACCCTTTCTAAAGCCGCATTATCAGAATGTTTTAATTATTTCATTTGCTTACCTTGCTTTACGTAATTTTCGTCAGTTTGTAAATCATTGCTCCATGAATGTTTACTTTTGCACTGATTCTTTCTGTATATTCTCCAACATCTTCATGCGTCCAGAGATCTCTAGCTTTATATGTGCCTCTGATTCCAAGATTCATAAAGCTTATTTCAGGTTGTGTTGGAGTAAATGCCGTATTAAAAAAAGCCACATATTTACTCCCGTCTTCATCGTTGCTAACCCATATTACTGTATCTTCCGTACGGATAATTTGTTTAGCGCCATATGGTGTTTGTGCAATTTCATTTTTACCCATGCCTTAGTTCTCACTTTTCTGAATCTTTGTAAATCGAAAAACAGTAATCGAATGCTTCGGAAATTCATAATCAAAAATATGACTGTCTAAACTAAATTTTTTTTGTTTTACCACTACAAGCTGCGGATATTCAAAGCTGTTTTCATTATTAAGCTCATAGCCTGACATTTCATATATTTTCCCCATTATCGATTTCTTTTTCATGCCATCCAAAACCACTTGTGCTGCAACCGGTTGTTCCTGCACGTTTACCACCTTGATGATAACATCACCGGTCGAACTTTCAGCGCTGGCGGAGTAATAAAGCTGTTCTATTTCAAGCAGTTTGTCTTCGGTATCGTTAATTAATTCCCCGTCAATATAAGTGCGAATATGCCTTCCTGCAACTTCTAAATCCAGCCTATATTCCCTGTTCGCCTCGACAGTAAACAAGCTCTGTGTTAAGCAGGAATTCCTTCCGTTTACACGTGCAGATACCAGAGAGTCTTGATTCTGCCACCCGCCAATCTCCCAAAAAAGGCGGTTTTGAGGTTCTTTTTCGCCATAACTGATGATAAATCCTTTTATTCCACCGCCTTTCCTTGCCTTCAAACTCAACGAATAATTCTCCCAGTCCGTTTCACCCAGCTCAACCAAACCGGACTCCGTGTCGGTCAAAACATCGTTATACAGTTTCATTTCACCGGTATCGTTATTCTGTAGTTTGATCTCATAAAACCGGGCAGCCGTCTTGTCGCCCGCAACGGATATTTTGCCGGTAATAGGCTCACCTTTCCGTGGTTTGCATGGAACGAAACCGTTCGCTTGGACTTTCAACAAATGATCCCCCTGATGATTCATGAAAAGCTTTTGCACGTAGTAATTTGCCGTACCGTAAACCTCATGATTGTTAAACCAAATCATATCCGGCTTCCAGTTCACATAGTCGGCATTACAGAGCAGCGGTGCATAACACGCCATCCCTACCGCATGAACATTCTTTTCCAAACCGGTCATATAAGCAGCTTCTACAAGGGCATTATAGTAGGTATTTCCCCATGAAGCATATTCGCCTAAAAATACTTTAGGTTCATCCGCTTTAAAATTGTCATATCGGTGATAATTTGCCAAGAACCATTCCGGTGTCTGATAATAATGCTCGTCTACCAAATCGGACTTGTTCTCTTGGGCGGATTTCCAGCCGCGTTCATATTCACCGCCCGCTGCAAAAGGACCGCTGGTGTTGATGATTTTAATCTCCGGATATTTTCCCTTAACGGCTCTATGAAAATGGGTATAGCGTTCAAAGAACGGTTCTCCTACTTCTTCGTTCCCAATCGCAAGATATTCCAGACCAAACGGCTCCGGATGACCCAACTCAGCTCTTCTGACGCCCCAGGGGGTGGAAATATCACCGTTGGCAAATTCGATTAAATCAAGCGCATCGTCTATCCAGGGCTGTAATTCCTCAATAGGAATAATACGCCGATGATGCGGGTCATATCCGGCCGGAAGCACCGGAAGAGGCTTTGCCCCGATATCTTCACAGAACAGGAAGTATTCGTAATAGCCTAACCCGAAAGTTTGATTGTATCTCCAGCCATTCCGCCTCGCCGACCTTTGGGCTACATCGCCGAGCGTATTCTTCCAGCGGTACATGGAGTCTCTGGCATCCGGCTCAAGAGAGCCGTCATGTACCAGGCATCCACCTGGAAATCGCACAAATTTCGGTTTCATATCGGCAATCATCCGGGCAATATCCTCACGCATACCGTTCGGGCGATTTTTAAAGGTTTTTTCCGGAAACAGGGATACCATATCGAGATATAGTTTTCCTTGGCCTTTTGTGATGATTGCCAGACGACCGTTGTAGTCGGTAGTATCGGCTGTGAGAGTCGCCTCATATTTTACCCATCCGGAAGCTTTGACTAAAATTGCCGCTTCGCCGTATGTCGCACCGTCTGCGCTTTCCAGGATTATTTGAAGCGGTGTATTCCAGTTAAAATCCCGCCTTGCGTAACAGGAAAATTTATAATTTTGTCCCTGCTTAAGCGGGATGCCGGTATTGTACCCTGAGTTCACAATACCGGCACCGTTGCCCGGTTCTAAAACATCAATGACAAGATAATGCGGATTTCGCGCATTTAGCGGATTACTCTCCTCCACATGGATTTCAGCTTTTCCGCCGCCGCGCTCAATTTTTTCCCAGGCAGTCAGCGCATGATAACCCGGATTGTCAATAGGGTTAAATTCAAAGGAACGGTTTTGCACAAGTTCTGCATAAAGCCCGCCGTCGGCCGCATGATTTAAATCTTCAAAAAAGACACCGTACAAATCGTTTAATGCTACGCCTTTTTCTTTTGTATATACAGTTAATGTTGCCTGTAAATTCATTGCTTCTCTCAGCCTCTTTCTTTGATCGGAAGATCGGCTTGATCATAGCATGCCGGCTAACAATTCACTTCCGGTAAATAAAAATCAAAAGGTTCATCTCTCTTACATACCAATTCATCGCCATTCAGTTCCAATTTTGCTACTTGCAGCGATGTCCTTTTACGCTCATAGCTCATTTCCTCTTCGATGTTTTGCTGATCGCACGCGCCTGGATGGGTAAAATAAAATATGTAGGCATTATCACCCAGAACCAATATATCGGGATGCTGGCCATAAGCATTGTCGTCTTTTCTGTTTCCCGGCTTATCGAGTATATCCCTTTGTCTAACCCAGTTAACTCCGTCATCCGATCGCTGAACCATAAGTCCGCGCCAAAAATCAGCAATCATCCAGTACTTCCCTTTCCAGTAAAAAACATTGGGGCCTTCGTGCGGTATGCCGGTTATTACAGGACCAACAACCTCCCAATTGTATAAATCCTTGCTATCCGCAGCGCATGTAAATGAATTATGCACTTCATCCTTATACCACATTCGCCAGATTCCGTCGGGGAGCTTGCAGACACAGGCATCAATAACTCGGTCCGAAGAAAGCTTTAATTTGGATTCAAACTTCCAATTCCACAAATCTTTGCTGGTATAATGGATGATCTCCCTGTCCCATTCCCAATTGGACGGTACACCTTTAACATAACTGACATACATATGATAGATACCCTCATGCCGGATGACCTCCGGTGCCCAAAAGGTGTTCCGACCGGGTTCGAACTTGAGTCCCGATACCGTCCCCCGATAAAGCCAGTTTTGGCCTCCATCGGTAGATGAAGCCACGCCGATATCCGTTCCATGCACCCAACTTACTCCGAAACTTGGAACATTCGCCCTTCGATTGGTATACAAAATCCACCAGCTTGTCTCCTCACTATTCCAGATGATTGTCGGATCAGCCGCGCCATCGTAAATCGGATCCCGAAATAAAGGCGTTTTGGGCAATCTTAACTTTTTTGCGTCTTCCATTCGCTAAATCTCCTTTTCGATTTCAATTGCTTCACGAATAAAATCGAAAATTATCCCTTTATGGAACCAATCATTACACCTTTAACAAAAAATTTCTGCGCAAATGGATACATGACAATCATCGGCAGAGAGGCAATGACCATCGCAGCCAGTTCAACGGTTTTGGCCGTCACTCTCCCTTTTCCCTGGGCCTGTGTAAAAAGTGCGGCCACATCCGGATTCGAAGAAAGAGCAATATTGGTTAATTGATCCACCGCCGCATTGGATTTTATTAACTTTAGAATAAAATATTGCAGGGTCTGCAAATCCTGGGACTGGGTAAAGAATAAGGTTGTTCCATAATCGTTCCAGATGCCTACTACCGTAAAAACAGTCAAAGCTGCAATAACAGGCTTTGATAAAGGCATAACAATCGATGAAAAAATTCTGAACTCATTGGCTCCGTCCAGTTTGGCCGATTCAAAAAGCGATTCCGGAATCGCTTTATAATTCGCGTTTAATATAATTACATTATAAAAACCCCCAA
>DASVMB010000030.1:0-2918 GCA_036384575.1 Bacillota bacterium | reverse complement strand
TGGAAACATTGACATGGATATCCCCCAGGGTATATGATCCCGGCGGCATTCCCGCGGCCCCCATCGAATCGGTTACCAAAATCGCTCTTTGATAGCCCTTTAATTGTAAAAATAATTCAATCATGGAATAATTCACATGATACCCGTCACAGATGATTTCACCGTACAGATCCCGGTCCATACAAGCGGCGTACGCCAAACCCGGGTGACGGTGATCCAGCCCCACCATCCCGTTGAATGTATGGGTGACTGCGGAAAACCCCCACCTTTTGCATTTCATAAAATCCTGATACAGAATCATACTGTGAGCCGCCGCAATGCGAATTCCCAGGCCAGCGCAGAAAGCGACAATTGCCTCGGCGGTTTTTAAAACCGGATCGATCGCGATATACTTGATTACCTCCCGGTACTCGGAGATAAAATCTTTATATTCCGGGCCAAATTCTGCGCGTACATATTGAGGATTTTGAGCGCCAATCTTGGCGGTGGGTGCAAAAAAAGGCCCCTCCATCTGCAATCCCCAAATGTTCGAAAGAGGCTGAGCAGCCAAATACTTAACATCATCCGCCGCCTGCCTGATTCTTTCCAGGGGAATGGAGGCTGTAGTCGGCAGGAAACCCGTAACCCCATGGCTTAACTGGAAATCTGACCATCTCCGTAAATCTTCAATGGAGCCAAACCCTGTTTCATAACCCAATGCCCCATGCGTATGAACATCGATCAAACCGGGCGCCAAGATACAGTCCTTATATGCCTCAACCGGGATACCTGACGGCGGCTCCCTGACAATCCCGGCAATAAAGCCCTGATCCTCCAATAGATAAGCATCCGGTAAAGAATCTTTCTCTGTAACAATTGTACTGGCAAAATAGGCCTTCATCGGATAATCGTCTCTTCCTGTTTTCTCAATTTGTCAATTAGCGGTTCGGTAAGGGGTTGCCCGTCCAACTTCATGGCATAAAGCGCGGCGCCGGTGACCGGTAATAAAGCCGGGGGTATCAACCGCACCGGTTCGTCAACTAAAAACTTTTTCAAAGGTGTTAGGATGAATTCACCCGCTTTAAACACCCCTCCGGAGTATGAAACCGGGATATCCGATCCATTGTCAAAATGTAACTGACGTAATAGTGATTTAACAGTTAAGCTATGTTCGTAAGCTGCTTCATGATATAACGCAAGCGCTTTGGGGTCGCCCTGCCCGGCCGCTTGAAATACCAGCAGGGCTAGTTTAGCGATTTCGTCCCTTTGCAGCTTTAAAAGATCATACACGATAGAAATGAGATCAAAATCCCGGTTGATCCCGAAATGGCTCCGGACGATATCATACAGAGGAGTCTTGGCTTCCCTGCCATCCGCTTCCTTGCCGAATAATGAGAGTAATCGTGTCCCCAGCCAGTATGCGGAACCTTCGTCACCGCAAAAATCGCCCCACCCTCCGGCCCTGGCCGTGCCACCCGACGGATCTTTCCCAAATCCAATGGACCCGGTGCCCGCTACCAGGTTAATCCCGGGCCGGCAGGCCAGAGAACCTGCCCAACCGGCCTCAACATCGTTCCCGCAACGGAACCGGCCATTCCGGACAATTTCTTGCACAATTGTTCCGAGCCGACGAGAGTCTTGTTCGGCCTCACCGAATGCCGGTATTCCCAAAAAGGAGTAATTGATTTCATCAATTTCGATATCCGCTTCGTGACAGACTTCGCTGATTCCCTCCATCAATACTCTTTGAAAACCGGCAAACTGAGTTTGAATATAATAACTGCTTCCTTTGGTGACATGAGAAATGATTTGGCCTTCTTCATTCATCAGGAGAAAAACGGTTTTGGTCCCGCCTCCGTCAACACCTAGATAGAATATATCCCTCGCCTGCCTTTTAATAACGATCTACTCCAAGCGTTTTTCAATTCCTTGATACGGAATTCAATCCTTTGGAAGCTGCATGGCATTTCCAAACTCGTTCAAATCGATGATTTTGCCTTCGATTCTTGATTGCTCCGCTGCAAAAGCCATGAGATGACTTTGCACCGAGAAATCAATGGCGGTTAATCCCTTTTTACCGTCATTCTCAGCGACCAATTTTATAAAATCATGCATAATGCCATAGTCGCCGCCGCCATGTCCGTACTCCGATCTTTCAATATCGATCACTTCAGTGGTGCCGGTTTTGAAATCGGAAATTGCGATCTCGTTCGACTTGTCACTGGCCCGAATTTCCCCTTGGGTCCCCATCAGTTTGATGGTCCGGCAGCAATCCTTGGTAAAAGCGCACATGGTAAACGCTGCGGTGACCCCGTTTTCAAACTCGATGTTGACTACCTGATGATCGACGACGTTATTGTCGCAATAAAACACACACCGGCCGTAC
Organism: Bacillota bacterium; assembly: GCA_036384575.1. GTDB lineage: Bacteria > Bacillota > UBA4882 > UBA8346 > UBA8346 > DASVMB01. Next base: position 553 of record DASVMB010000030.1, on the reverse strand, counting down.
GGTCCTTCCCGCAAAGCCTTTTCCCTCGCTTCCCGACTGGTATCGTTGCTAATCACCGAAGTCGGCCAGCCGGTATTCTCTGTCAGATATATCCGCGGCGCCGCATAGGCGCATTCATTGATAACCGGACATCCGTCAAGGCATCGTTTGGGGGCGCCTTGCGGAGCATTGCCCGGATTAAAGAAGGCTAACGATCCGAAAGAAGAAATTCTACGGCAGGACGAACCGGTGAGCCAAAGCAAAATATCCATATCATGGCAGCATTTAGCCAGGATCATCGGACTGGACTCATCGGAATTTCTCCAATTTCCCCGGACGAAACTATGGGCCTGATGCCAGAAGGCCACATTTTCATTGTGCTGGATGGAAACCAGCTTCCCTATCCTGCCGCTGTCCAGAAGTTGTTTGATGGTACTGAAAAATTTGGTATACCGTAATACATGGCACACCGAGAAGACCTGGGGATATTTTTGGGCATATTCCCCGATTGCAACACATTCCCGGAGATTGTTGGAGATCGGCTTTTCAAGCAATATGTGATAACCTTTCTTTA
>DASVMB010000029.1:0-6110 GCA_036384575.1 Bacillota bacterium | reverse complement strand
TTCATCAGCCTTCGCAATATCGTTATCCACCGCCGCAACCAGGACGCCCGAACAAATAAACAAACCGAATAACACCATGGTCCAAAGTCTTCTCATGATTCCTCCGTGAAAAAACAAGCTATTCAATGAGTAAAAAATCCTATAAAAATTAGAATGCCATAACAAGTCCGGTTTGTCAATCCATGGCTGGCCCTTTTTTATTGATTTAACAGTAATGATAACATATGGGTCATTTGTATTGCTTTTGTCATTGTATGCCGTTCCGGCATAAACGGGGAGTATGAAAAGGGTTTCGGAGTCAGTAACACCGAGGAATCATTGTCGGGAAATTTTTCACCGGGATTTTGAGAGGGATATCGGGATCGATTCCGAAGATTATGATGAATACTGTTATTACTTAAGCTACCGTAACCGGTAGTTATCCAATCAACATTGGGGCGATGAATATGGAAGATATTGACCAGCGAGTTCGGGCCATCGTGGGTAAAGAGCTGTCCTGCGCTGCGCATAACCTGGATCACGTGGAACGGGTTTATCGACTTTGCCTTGTTTTAGCCGAGGGGGAACGAGATTTGGACCTTGAGATCCTGAAACTAGCCGCTTTGCTGCATGATATCGCCAGGGTTCGGGAGGATCGGGACGATTCGGGACAGACCGACCATGCGGTACTGGGTGCGGAGATGGCGGGCAAGATTTTGCGCGACCTTGATTATCCCCCGGAACGGGCGACACGGGTGGCAGAGTGCATCACCACTCACCGTTTTCGAAGTGGAAAAGCGCCACAAACGAAGGAAGCCCAAATCCTCTTCGACGCCGATAAACTGGATGTGATTGGAGCCATTGGAGTGGCACGCTCCTTCATGCTCGCCGGGGAGTATGGAGAGAAACTATATTCCGATGAGCCCCTTGCCGATTACGTGGCTCATAATTTGGGTGGAGGGAAGCCCCTGGGCCGGGTTAAGCAGGTTCGGGAACACACCTCCAACCTGGAGTATGAGTTGAAACTGAAACACATTCCGGAACGGCTGTATACCTCGAAAGCCCGGCAGATCGCCGCGGATCGGGTAGCATTCATGGACCGTTTTTTTGAACGGTTGAAATTGGAGATTACGGGTCAATGCTAAACCGGGCCTTGACCGGACCCTCAGGGTATGATAGATTATTCCCATGGATTTGGTATGAATAAGTAAAATAGGCAATAGGCAACAGGGAACAGGCAACAGACGTGGGCATGAGATAAAAGACAACAAGCAAAAGGGAGAAAATAAATCTCCAAGGTGGATACGGAATCGTTTGCTGTTGCCTATTGCCTGGCCCCTATTGCCTAAGAAGATTTCAAAGGAGTGCTATCCTTGGATAAACTGCAAGCACTGAAAGAACTGCTTTCCACCTTCTCCGGCGCTTTGATTGCATACTCCGGCGGAGTGGACAGTACCTTTTTGGCAGTCATCGCCCATGAGGTTTTGGGAGAACGATTCCTGGCTGTTACCGCCGTATCGCCCACGTATCCCGAGCATCAACTGACCGAAGCTGAGGAGCTTGCCAAACGGTTGGGCCTGCCCCATAAGGTCATCCACAGTAATGAGTTCTCGGAGCCCCAATATGTGGCGAACCCTCCGGAACGGTGTTACTACTGCAAGACGGCGTTGTTTCAGGAATTGAAGCATCTTGCAGCGGAACGGGGGCTGGAAGTCGTATTGGATGGGGCCAATCTGGACGATCTCGGGGATTACCGCCCCGGCCACCGCGCCGCGGAGGAACTGGGGGTGCGCAGCCCATTGCAGGAGGCGGGATTTACCAAGCAGGAGATCCGGGACTACTCGAAGGCGCTTGCCCTTCCCACCTGGGATAAACCAGCCTATGCTTGCCTGGCTTCACGAATCCCTTACGGCCGGGAGATCACTCCCGAGGCATTGGCGCGTATCGATCGCGGTGAACAATTTCTGGCGGGATTGGGTTTTACCCAACTCAGGCTACGGGATCACTATCCGGTAGCCCGGATCGAGGTGGCTCCGGATGAAATGGGTCGCGCCTGGGAACACCGGCAGGCCATTGCCGCCCGACTGCACGAGATCGGATTTCCTTATGTCACAATAGATCTTGATGGTTTTCGCTCCGGGAGCATGAATGAGACCATCGGCCGGAAGCCATCCCCGGGATGACTAAGAATTACCTCTCCTTAGAGGAGACCAGAACAGATCCTCCAAGAACCCTTTTCGTGAAATTCATGTGTTTAGTGGTTTATTAGTTACTTCAGCCGAGGGACAGGGGAATTTAGGGATAAAACGGATTTTTTAACCACGAAACACACTAAAGGCACGAAAAATAAGGTCTTGCAAGAGATCTTTTCGTGAAAATTCGTGTGTTTCGTGGTTCCTTTACCAGTTAAATCAATCTGGTTTCGGCGTTTTGTAATGCCGTGGCAATCAGTCCTTCGCGGTCGAGATTGGCCTCGAGTTTAAGGACTTTATCCAGACGCGGCTTGGTCGCCGGACGTTTGGGCAGAAATACCGTGCAGCAATCCTCATATGGTTGAATCGAGATCTCGTAGGTTCCGATCCGGGTGGCGTAGTCTGTGATCTCCACCTTGTCCATGGCGATGAGGGGCCGGAACACCGGGAGTTGCACCGCGGAATTGGTGACTTGCAGCCCTAGAATGGTCTGGCTCGCCACCTGGCCTATGCTCTCGCCGGTGATCAACGCGGCACATTCTTCGTTCCGGGCAATGGCCTCCGCCAGATACATCATGAAACGCCGTGAGAGAATGGTGAAGTACTCCTCGGGACACCCCTCCCGGATGGCGCGTTGAATATCCAGCAGGTTGACGAGGTGCAGGTTGATCCTGCGGCCACAATATCCCGATAACACTTTAAGAAGTTCAATCACCTTGTCCCGGGCCCGTTCGCTGGTAAAGGGGTAACTATGGAAATGAACCGCGGCCAACTCCACACCGCGTTTGGCCATCATCCACCCGGCCACCGGGCTATCGATCCCGCCGGAAAGGAGCATCAAGGCCTTGCCGTTGGTTCCATAGGGCATGCCGCCAAATCCGGGAATCTTCCGGGTATAGAGGTAGGCTTGCTCCCGGATCTCTATGTAAACAGTGAGTTCCGGATGGTGAACATCCACCCGCAGGTTGGGCTGGCGTTCCAGTATAAACGCTCCCACCTCCCTCATCAGGTCTAAAGAGCCAAGAGGGAATTCTTTATTGATCCGGCGGCATTCCACTTTGAACGAGACCGGGCGCTCGCTCGCGCCTCTTCCCTGTAACTCGACATTTACCATCTCCAAAGCCTTTGCGCTGATGACCTCGAAGGAAAGCTCCAAACGTTCCGCCAGACTAACCGAGACTACTCCAAAAACGCGACTGACTCTGGTGGCGATAACTTCCGGATCAACATCCTCGGCCAGATCGATATAGATTCGCCGGTCCGCTTTATAAATCTGACCAAAAGCCAAACCGTAAAGGGCCCTTTTAATATTCTTCACCAGGGTATCCTCAAAGTAGGAACGATTCAATCCTTTGAGAGCAATCTCCCCATAACGCGCGATTAATAGCGGTCTCACCTTACCACCCTTTCATGATCCGGCGCAACTCAGCCACTCGTTCCGATAAGCGATCTATTACATATTCGATCTCGTCTTCGCTATTGTCCACGCTGAAACTGAACCGTATTGCCCCTTCCATCTGCCCTGAGGTTAGACCGGCGGCTTGCAGTACATGGCTATGGGCTTTCTTCCGCGAGCTGCAGGCGGAAACAGTCGATACATAGATGCCGTCTTCTTCCAAGGCATGGAGGAGCACTTCCGCACGGATACCCTCAAAGGAAACGTTGAGGATATGGGGTGCTCCAGTTTCGTCCATTGGACTATTGATCCCCACCCCGGGAATTCCGGCCAATATTCCTTGGGCCAGTTGATCCCGGCGCGCCCGCATTTTCTGGTGGTTTATCTCAAATGCCGAAGCCGCCTGGGCTGCCGCCACACCCATACCGACGATACCCGGGACGTTCTCCGTGCCGGAGCGTAGACCGGATTCCTGACCGCCGCCGAAGAGCAGCGGGCGCAGGTTGGTCCCTTTCTTCACGAATAGTGCGCCGGTTCCCTTAAGGCCGTGAATCTTATGGCTACTCATGGAAAGCAGGTCGATCTTTAGCTGCCGGACGTTCAAGGGGATTTTTCCCAAGGCCTGGACTGCATCTACATGGAATATGGGCCGGGGGTTCATCCCGGCCAGCATCCGGCCGATCGCTGCGATGGGCTCGATGGTGCCCAGTTCGTTATTGACCCCCATCACACTGATGAAGATGGGGGGATTTGACGCCAGGATTCCGGCTAATTGTTCCAGATCGACCAGGCCAAAACGGTCCACTCTCAGGTGGATTACGTGATAATCCTCCCGTTCCAACTCCTTAAACACGTTGAGCACCGAAGGATGCTCGATGGCTGTGGTCACAAGAACGTTGCCGCGATGGCGTACCCGGCTCACCGCGCCGAAGATCGCCAAATTATTGGCTTCGGTCCCGCCGGAGGTGAAGTAAATCTCCTCCGGGGCAGCTACGATGGCAGAAGCCACCTGTTCCCGGGCGGCTTTGACCAAATGTTCAGCTTCAAGCCCCAGATGATGGAGGGAGGACGGGTTGGCGTAAACCTCGGTTAAGGCCCGGTGGACTGCTTCAACCACCACCGGACTGGGCCGGGTGGTGGCGCTATTATCAAGATATACTTCCATCAGGAGATCATCCCGGTTTCAGAAAATTGTTGCGTAGCGGGAATAGCTGAATTTTCCGCCGTTTGAACCGGTTCCCCGGCTAATATCTCGCGTATGACCTCGCCGGCCAGGATCAACCCGGTAATGGGGGGCAGGTAGGGCATACTCCCCGGAATCGAACGGCGCTTGGTACAGTTCCAGAGTTGTTGATCGCGGTGAGGGCAGATACAGCCACCATGGCAGGTCAATACATCGGAACGGGGTTCAATCGGTTTCTCGGTGGAGAAGACCACTTTTAAGCCATGGGTGATGCCCTTTTCCCGTAAGGATTTACGCACCGCTTTGGCCAGCGGATCTGTATGGGTGCGGCTGATATCCTCGATTTTGAAGGCCAGCGGGTCAAATTTATTTCCGGTTCCCATTGCCGAAATAACCGGAATTTTTTGCGTGAGGCAATAGGTGATCAAGGCCACTTTGGCGCCTACGGTGTCAATGGCGTCTACCACGTAGGAGCAGTCCGGTGTCAATACGGAGCCGATATTATCGGGGGTAAGGAATTCTTTTAAGGCAGTCACTTGGATCTCGGGATTAATATTCCGGGCGCGCTCCGCCATGACCTCAACCTTGGGGCGGCCATAATTACCGGCGATCGCGTGTAACTGGCGGTTGGTGTTGGTGAGACAGATCTCATCATAGTCCACCAAAAGTAACGAGCCGACTCCCGCGCGGGCCAAGGCTTCGACAGTATAGGAACCCACCCCGCCGAGGCCGATCACTGCCACCCGGCTTCGGGCCAGTTTGGTCAGGCCGGAAGCTCCGATCAACAATTCGGAACGGCTGAAGCGGTGCATCTTACCTTCGTTCAATCTAAAGACCTCCGCATACTGAATCTCAATATTCACCGATCAATGCCAGGCTATTCAAGGGAAATATGATAAAACAAATCTGTTTTTGCCGAAAAAGTTCAATTAATAATACCACTATCGCCTCGAGGGCGTCAAGCAAGGCCGCCTTCTGGGATTTTGGCATATTCCACCGGGGCGGAGAGCATTTGGTGACCGGGGACCGGACCTTAGCATACATTAAACAAGATTGAAAGTAGGGGCAAGTCTAAAACCTAAAATAAATCTGACTTACCAAAGGTGGGATAGGTATGATTTCCGAATTGACGGTGATTTCAGGCCGGGATAAATCGGGAAACGACGAAAACTTCACCGAATTAACCCTTGAGGCCGGGGAGACCATTTCCATCGTCGGCCCGACCGGAAGCGGTAAAACCGCGCTGATCACCGATATTGAACTGTTGGCGCAAGGTGATACCGCCACGAAACGGCGGATTTTGATAGATCAAAAGGTACCCGACGAAGCGATCCGATACAATCCTGCGCTTAAACCGATT
>DASVMB010000028.1:0-3749 GCA_036384575.1 Bacillota bacterium | reverse complement strand
TTTGGCGCCCAGGATGTCGTAGTCCAGAAATTCCTCATCGAACAGTCGGTTTATTCTCCCGTCCGCAAGGCCAACGAATATCGGAAACTTCAGAACATGGCGGATTACGCTCATACCTCCAAGTGCTTGCGGCGGTTTATTCTGGAATATTTCGGCGAACCCCACGCACCCGAAACCTGTGGTAATTGTAGTGTATGTAACGAGGGTGAGCAAATCGACATCACCACGGGCGCCCAAAAGATCTTCTCCTGTATCTTGAGGATGCATGAGCGCTATGGGACCGCCATGGTGGCAGCGGTGCTTAAAGGTGCCAGAAATCAAAAGATCCGCGCCACTAAAATGGATCAGCTATCAACTTACGGCATTATGCAGGATCTGTCGCTTGAGGAGATCCGGGATTTGCTGAATCTATTGGTGGCCGATGGGTATCTTCGTTTATCCGCAGGAAAGTTTCCGGTGGTTAAATTGTCGCCAAAGGCTGTGGCCGTATTGAAAAATCAGGAGCCGGTTTTCCGGAGGGTCCCCAAGAGACCAACCAAAGCGACCGCCGATGATTCGCGCGCCAGCGCACAGTTATTCCAGTTACTCCGGCAGACACGGCGTGAGATTGCTGCATCCGAAATGGTCCCGCCGTATATCATCTTTTCTGATAGTACTCTTAGTGAACTAGCCCGGGTCAAACCCACCACTGCCGAAATGATGTTGGGTGTAAAGGGGGTTGGCGAGGCAAAGCTCACCAAGTACGGCGCAACATTCTTAAAGGTGATTCAGGACTATTTGCGTATGCAAAAGTAAATCACTTTATTTACGTGACGCTCTACTAGTTCCGGCGCCCGACATGGGGAATAAGATGATTTAAGATATACATACCAGGGAGGGAGTTCTTTGGACGCTGACAAGCTCGATCTGGTACATCGTTTCTCCTTGACGTTGGGGCCCAAGATAGATAAGGCTTTAATAAAAAACTGCCTCACTGCACTGGCGATCCTCTCGGATGAGGAGACGGGGTCGGAGTTGAAGAAGCTTATCGCCAAGTTATAAGGGTACTTTGTTGGCAGTACAATGTTTTCTATGATTTTTAGTCGAGACTCCTTCTTTTGACAAGCCCCGGTGGGTCATTTATAATGGATTACGGAAGTAAATAGATCGATCAATGTTGCGATGTTCCGGCCGCGGAGGGGAGTGTAAATGACGGGTTTTACCGCAGAAAACTTCATGTCGGGCCAAGCCGTGATATCCGAGGCTATCCTTGGGAAACCATCTTGGCCCAATCGTCCGAAACCTGTTCCACTCTGGCAGCGGAATCAGCTTAGTTTTTTTGTAACAACCGGGGCTGAGCCTCGGGCAATGGAACTTATGAACGCTGGTTCAATTTCTTCCCGGGAGGTACGGGAGCGAAACGACCAGGGTGCCATAAATCGTATGAGACAACAAACCGATTGGGCCGTTAATCCCGCCCGGGGTGAACGGCCGGAATCGGCAACCGTGTTGGCCGTTGAAACGGACCAATCTTTTTCCGGAGAAACAAATCCTTTCGAATTGGAACCAGAACGTCCGACAGATGTAGCTGTAATCAACCCGGATCCCGTTGTCAGTTTCAAAGAACATCAAGAATCGTTGTTTAACAGCTTAAGTCTTTTGGCACTCAAAAAACGCTCTATACAAGCCAGTGAATACATGATACTCTCCGGTTCCCACGCCTTAACCCGCCTGGCCGGAAAGAATAGTATCCCAAATCCGCATATGGTAAACACCCGTAATCGCCCTGCCGCAGTAGGTGGTTTTTTTGATGATGATCCATCGGATCAGGATGCCGGCGAGGAAGAAATAGTCGGGTTTACGGTTCCTTTCTCTTTCCAAACATCCTCCGGTTATCACCCCGAGACTTGGTTCCCGGTTGCAGCCCGGATAGGGCTCTATCAACCGGTACCACCGAAACCTTTTGGCGAGAGATGCGACTATTTGATGTGATCGGCGCACAGTACCCGCCTCCCGAAGGAGGTGTTCCCTAAAAGGGGCGCTGCAAAATTTTCATATTAATTTTCAAAGAAAGCTTGGCTAAGGGGTTCAATTTGGATTATACTTATAGAGCGAGGTTAAAGAGGGAATCGTATTTATTTTATCTAGCAAGGACCGTCACGGAACGGAGCCAAAACACTAACAAGGAGCGTTCTTAATGGGTGTACTGGAAGAAACTAAAATTATTCAAGCAATCAACCGATTTGAGGATACCCGCCTCTTATTAAACGAAGTCGGCAGGAACGATCCCCGTTTTTCGAAACGGTTCAATGAGATTATTGAGGAATTAAAGAAATTCGAGAGTGAACTGGCCGAGATCCGGGATCAGATGAATATCGAGAACTTGGGGAAACACGCTCGGGAACGTTAGAACGGGGAGTAAAAATCGGGTCGAAAATCAAAGGCGGTGGCTGAAGTGTTCAGCCGCCGCCTTATTTTTACGCCTTCCCAAAACGCTGTTTGATCCGATCCAGATTGGTTTTGACCTTTTTATTATTCTCGGGATCCGCTTCCGGGGTGTAGATCTTTAAAGCCTCCTGGAAAGCAATGGTCGCATTGTCCAGGCAATGATCCTTATCATCGACCTCTGCCATCAAACTATAGGAAGCGCCCAGGTTATTCTGGGTCATGGCATAATCCATCGGGTAAGTTTCACTGTTAAAAACCTTTAAAGCCTCCTGAAAGGCGGTAATGGCATTGTTTAATTTTTCTGCCTTACTTTGCTGGAATTCTTCGATGGTGTCAAACAACATGCTGTCCAAAGATTCGGCCATCGCCTTATAAGTGACTCCGATATTATTGAGGGAGGTTGCATACTCAACCGGGTTCTTGTCAATGGTGTAGTATTTCAACGTTTCATCAAAGGCTTGGAAGGCCTGCCTCAGGTTATCCGCTGTTTCCTGATAATCGGCCAGGGCTAAATGGATTCTTCCCAAGGTACTTTCAATGGCCACGGATTCCTCCGGATGATCCCAAACGGTCAAGATGTTGAGAGCTTCCTCAAAGGCTTTGGCGGCTTTAAGTAAATAATGTTCCTTGTCCCGAACCTCAGCCATGTCCACCAGGACATAACCCAGGCTGCCTTGGGTCATGGCGTAATCAGTAGGGTAAATTTCTTTGGTGAAGATCTTCAAAGCCTCCTGGTAGGTCTTAATGGCCTTGGATAGGTTGCTTTCACCATTACGAACCTTGGCAAAGGCCCTGCAAAGATCGCCCAGTTTCAAAAGGGTACGGCCGTTATCCAGAGGAGCTTTTTCCGGATCGAATAATTTTAAGGCAGTTTCATATGCCTGAATTGCCTTGGCGAAAAGATCCTCGGAATTTCCCAGTTCAGCCAGGTATTTATAGGCGTCGCCCAGATGATTTTGGATGGCGGCATGATCTGCGGCGTATTGCTCCACTGTGAACACTTTGAGAGCTTCATTATAAGCATCGATCGCTTTGGTCAGATTGGCGGCAGTGTCCGAATAATCAGCCAGCCCCAACGCTGCATCGGCAAGTCCGTTTTGAGCCCGGGCATATTCCTCGGGATGCTCGGTCAGGTTAAATACTTGCAGTGCCCCTTCGAAAGCCTTGACAGCCCTGGAGAAATTTTCTTGCGGATTGGATAGCTCCGCAAGAGTTAGTGCGGTATGACCCAGATAATTATGGGCTGAAGTGAATTCAACCATGGAGTCCGGTGAGAATAACCGGGCGGCCTCTTCCAGATTGGCCACGGCTTTCGCCAAATT
>DASVMB010000027.1:0-4969 GCA_036384575.1 Bacillota bacterium | reverse complement strand
TGCTGAGAGCGGGATCCATCACCGTTCCCAGGTCTTACGGCTGATGGATGCCGGGATCCAGGCGGTACTTGTTGGAGAAGCATTGGTGACCGCAGCCGATCCCGGAGCCGTGATCCGGGAGTTTCTAGGAGGTCTGGAGTCATGATCCCCGTCAAGATCTGCGGCATCACCCGGCTCGAAGACGCGCTCAGTTGCATCCGCCACGGTGTGACCGCCCTGGGCTTTATATTCGCCCCCTCCAAGCGCCGGGTGACCCCGGACGTAGTCCGGGAGATCTGTAAAGCGCTACCGCCGTTTATTGTACGGGTGGGAGTTTTTGTGGATCAGGATCCATGGGTCATCCGGGATCTGCTTCGTGATTGTTGTCTGGATTTGGCCCAACTTCACGGTAATGAGCCTGTGAAAGACGCCGAAATCCTTGAGGGAAGGGTCATCAAGGCATTCCACGCCGGGGATGCCGCTCTCGACCCGATATGGCGAGATGCGCCGCTCCGGGCGGTGTTGATCGACTCGGGAAAGAGCGGCTCCGGAGGTTCGGGGATCGTCTTTGACTGGAATCGGGTTGAACCCTTTCGTACCTTGGGTTTTCCTTTGATTTTGGCGGGCGGATTGCATCCCGGCAATGTCGAGCGGGCGATCCGGACCGTCCGGCCGGACGGGATTGACCTGGCCGGCGGGGTGGAAAAAGCCCCCGGAATAAAGGATGAGGCCATGATTGGTGATCTCATGACGGTTCTACGTCGAATGGAATCAGATTTCGATATCGATTCAAGGGGGGATGGACTTGACAGACAGGGATGAATGGTATTTCGGAAACTATGGCGGCCGCTATGTGCCGGAGACACTCATGGCGGCTCTTGACGAACTAACAGAAAGCTACCGTCATTATGCGGCCGATCCTGAGTTTTTAGCCGAATTGCAGGATTTATACAGTCATTATTCGGGCCGACCGACGCCCCTGTATTATGCCGAGCGTTTCAGCAAAGAACTGGGCAGGGGTATGGTTTATCTTAAGCGCGAGGATTTGAACCATACCGGAGCCCATAAGATCAATAATGCTTTAGGCCAGATCCTGCTTGCCCGAAGGATGGGTAAGAAACGGATCATCGCTGAGACCGGCGCGGGTCAGCACGGCGTGGCCGCTGCAACGGTCGCAGCCAAATTCGGACTGGAATGTGTGGTCTATATGGGTGAGGTGGACATTGCCCGCCAAGCCTTGAACGTCTTCCGGATGAAAATGCTTGGCGCCGAGGTACGGCCGGTTGTTTCAGGCAGCCGAACCCTAAAGGACGCAACCAACGAAGCGATCCGGGATTGGGTGGCCCATGTGGATGAGACCTATTATCTTATCGGGTCGGTGGTGGGACCTCACCCGTATCCACAGATGGTCCGGGATTTCCAGTCGGTTATCGGCCGGGAAACCCGGGCTCAACTTCTAGAGATGGAAAAGCGTCTACCTGACTGGGTGGTGGCTTGCGTAGGGGGAGGGAGTAACGCCATGGGGATTTTTCACGAGTTTCTCTCCTGTCCGGAGGTGCGGCTGGTCGGCGTCGAAGCCGCCGGGAAAGGGCTGAATACGGAGGAGCATGCCGCTTCACTGGGCCGGGGCAAGCCGGGAGTACTGCATGGCGCCCTGAGTTATCTGTTGAGTGACGGTGATGGACAGGTTCGGGAGGCGTATTCGATCTCGGCGGGACTCGATTACCCGGGGGTCGGCCCGGAACATAGTTTTTTGAGGGATAATGGACGGGTCGATTATTGGTCGGTCACCGATGAGGAAGCGCTTGAGGCCTTCACCTTCCTGACCCGTGTCGAGGGGATCATCCCTGCGCTGGAGAGCGCCCACGCCGTGGCAGCCGGAATGAAAATCGCCCGGGAGCTGCTTTGCGGGCAGATTCTGGTGATCAACATTTCCGGTCGGGGAGATAAGGATATTTACTCGGTCGCCGCTGCATTGGGGGTGAAAGTGTGAACCGGATTAACGCTGGTTTTCAAAGACTCCGTGCGGATGGGGAGAAAGCTTTTATTCCATATATCATGGGAGGAGATCCGGACCTCGAAGCTACCGTAAGCTTGATTGAACGGCTTGATGCCGCAGGAGCGGATCTGATTGAGATCGGGGTGCCTTTTTCGGATCCCCTGGCGGATGGACCTGTGATTCAACAAGCTGCGGTTCGGGCGTTACAGAACGGTGTCAATCTGAACCGGCTTTTTGGGGCGGTTGCCGTAGCTAGCCGCCGGAGTAAAGTCCCGCTGGTATTGATGATCTATTATAATATGATACTGGCCCGGGGGGTGGAAAGTTTCTGTGCCGCCGCCCATGAGGCGGGTTGCGCCGGGCTGATTGTTCCCGATCTCCCGCCGGATGAGGCCGGTCAACTTGTCGAACTGGCAGATCATTATCAACTGGGACTTAATTTTTTGGTGGCACCTACCAGTTCCGGCAGGCGGATTGAACGGGCCATAGCGGCTACAACCGGATTTGTGTATGCCGTTTCTTTGAAAGGAGTTACCGGGGTACGGAATGAACTGGCGCCGGATCTACCCCAACTGGTGCAGCGGATTCGTTCTTGCACCACCAAACCGGTGGCGGTGGGTTTCGGAATTGCCACCCCGGAACAGGCCCGGACTGTTGCGACATTTGCCGACGGGGTTATTGTAGGGAGCGCTATCGTTGCCGCTGTGGCCTCAGACCCCAGCCTGCTTGCGGCGGAAAAGTTGGCCCGGGATTTGAGGGCTGCGATCCGGACCTGACCCTCACCCTTTGGGTAGGATCAAAGTCGCCTCGCGTACACGGTACGTGCGCCCTCCTCCGTAAGGTTATCAAAAAGCGATAGCGATGGGGGAGGGTCCGAACAGAGTCAACAGTTAAGTCATATTATTGAACATCCCTCTTGAAATTTTCCGGAGGGATTTTCGTTTTTATGTTTAATTTTTAAAAGGATTCTGTGTGGATCAGATTCGGGAGGTTTGAGCTATGACCGTTTCATCGAACGATTTCGAATTTCGTTTGACAAAACAGCTCGTCAAAAGTTCAAACCTCCTAAAAAAGGAGATTTCAAATGCTCTTATTCAGTCTCGGAATGTGCGCATTATGTTTCGGAATTTATGGATTGGTGCATTACCGCAGGAAGGTTTGGGGAGTGATTGGCGGTTTGGCCGTTATCGCCTTTAGCATTTGGCTGATGGGGGCCTCGTTCGATATCAAGACCAATTTGATTGGAATTCACCCGATTGAAGAGACGAAATCCCGCGTGATCCTTGAGTTTCATTTCTTCAAAGATAAGGATACCGGGATCCGCTACTACGAATCCCGGGGAATAAGCCAGTATACTCTGGCTGCAAAGTATGACGGTGACACCAAGCTATTCTATCAGCAGTTGGGCAAGGGCAAATCCGCCTTTAGAATCATATTTCCCTCCGAGGAGAAAAAGACTGCGATTGAGGTATACAGTGATTTTTTGTTAAAAAACGAGATCATCCCGGTATATCGACCTGAAAAAAAACAGGGGAAAAAATAAGGTTTTATGTACATTTATGTACATATGAATCATATTCCCTCCATGAATTGGCATACTATGAAAAAAGAGGTTGTCTATTTCCGCCTGAAACAGACGAACCCGGATGGGAAGTAATACCAAGTTGCTTTTAATCGAATGGATGCATATATAAATCTACAAAAAGCAGCTTCGTATTTTAAACCATCGGGAGTCAGGGCATGGAAGATGGACGGGGGGAATCGGAATGGCGAAACCCAAAGCCGCCAGTCGGAATCAGCCGTTTTTTGATAAAGACCGGTATTGGAACGGGGTTTTTACCGGGGTATTTATCGGGAGTTTCTTTCTCTCTTTACTGTTGTTGATATTTATCCGGGTACAAGGTTTTAAATTGGCGATTAACCCCGAGCAACTGGCCCGTTTAGTACAGGCAAAGGTGGAATCCCAGGCCCGGCAGGATATTCCACAGTTATTTCAAGGATTTAAGCAGGAGTTGCCTGGCGAGGTCGATAAACACCTTGGCGGTTTGGATGATCTGACGATTGGTTTCGGCCAGTCCCAAGTGAAGTTGCCGGATGAGGTTTTGGCAACCATTAAGCTCGAATTTAACCGGATTATTGAGGAGAGCATCGCCAATACCCTGAATGATTATGACACCTCAAAATATCAGGAACGAATCGGCAAGAGCGCATATGAACTTGTAAATCAGATGCTGATGCGGGAACTCATCGGTAAAACCTATTTGATTAAAACATCACAATGGTTCTCGGTGCCTGTCAAGATTGTTATATCCAATAGTGATCAATTGCAGATTGGGATATAAACAGGCAACAGGCAACAGGGAATAGGCAACTGGGAACAGGAATAGATTATACCTGTTTCAAGAGCATCTCCGATAGTAAGTGCTGGCGCCTTTTAAGGTCTGCCATAGTCGTGAGTTGATGCGGGCATTAGCCCGTTTTTTTATGGTCTTTTACCGGACCCACTACATCTTTTACTTTTAGTCATGATTTATTCCCTATAGCCTTTCGACCTTCGTTTTTAATATTACGACTTGCGTTCATAAAACTTGCCGCCCGGGTGTGTCTTTTCCTGTTGCCTGTTCCCTGTTCCCTGTTGTCTATTGCCGCGCGCCCCGGGGGGCGCGACACCCAGCTTTTTACCTCGGGATTCGGCCCAGGCCCTACTTGACTATCAGTTCCGGTTGTGTTAACGTTGGTGTCAAGATATTGGAGTTTCCGGAGGATACAGTGATTCAGGTCATTCCTTTCCGTGCCGAGAAAGAGCCGTTATTCCTGCCACTCTTGGCCAGAGGTTTGTCGGACCTTTCCGTGTTGCGTCTCAATGCATTGTCAATTCAGGCTCAGGTCAATGTCTACCTAGAGTTGGATATCCGGAAATTTCAATCAGACCAGCCGGTGGCCGAGTTCAACTGGAACGGCCAGGAGCTTTGGTTCACCGGGATGTTACAG
>DASVMB010000026.1:0-6931 GCA_036384575.1 Bacillota bacterium | reverse complement strand
GGGATAATTCCCAATAACGGCGTTCATTCAATCGGGCAACCAATATGGCGCCGCGTTTATAGACCTCAAAGAGATGTCCCGGATCATAATTCCAGACCATCAAAGCCGCACCAAAAACGACCGCTCCGATAATCACACGATCACCGGTTCGTAACCTTTCCCGCGAGTACGAAATCGCAAAACCGATAAATGCAACCAGAAATCCCACGGCGCTCCAGAGCCGAAAGCGGATGAAATTGTAAAGTGAAAGCCTGGCAAGAACAGCCCAAGCCCAGCCCGGCTCATCCATGGGCAGGCTCAGTAATCCATCCAACCGGTAATTCCCAAACCGGGGTACCAGGCCAACCAGACCCAAAATACAGCAACCAAAAGTAAATAGAACCAAGCCGAGCCAGATGGCCTGGTTGCCCCGAAACACCCTGGCGACGATGAATAATGCAAAGACCAAAAAGAATATCGCCAAAAAAAGCACCGTCATTCCTCCTTTGGCCATGATCATCTTTGACGGCCGGGTTCCATTTTGTCCCTCGTTGCACCGGACGAACCGCCATAGGGTGGCGGTCAATTTATCTCTGGGTTTCTGGTGTAGAATTCCCCGGAGAATCACCTTTTTCCTGCCGACTGTCCCGGTGAATACTGTTTCATTCTTGAGCACAAGGTCAACTCCAGATTTGAAAAACTTACTGACACCGCTGACATTACTACCCTTAAAAAATTACCCTTTGCCATTAAACCTAAGCCAAAAAATCCTTTTCGAAAAACACACTTTCATCATAGGTACTCATGAGTTCTCACCCCGCTTTTATTTTCCGTTTGCCCCCGCATCAGAGGGCAACTAGATTTTTTCCACCTTGACAGGGGTTTGTCCTTTCGATTATACTGACAACGATAGACAAATCGATCCAATCTTTTCCGGATCTCAAATTTGAGCCGTCTTTAACGAGGAGCTGATTACGATGAAATTCGGTTATTTTGACGACCAATCCCAAGAGTACGTAATCACTACGCCCCGCACTCCTTCTCCGTGGATCAACTACCTGGGGACGCAGCGAATGTTCGGATTAATCTCCAATACCGGAGGCGGTTATTGCTTTAATACCGATGCCCGCTTGCGCCGTATCACCCGTTACCGTTACAACAATATTCCAGCCGACAGCGGCGGCCGTTATTTCTATATTAATGACGCCGGTACCATCTGGTCGCCAACCTGGCAGCCTGTCCAAACTGAGCTGGATCATTATGAGTGCCGTCATGGTCTGGGTTATACCCGGATATCCGGCGAAAAGAACCAGTTGGCAGTAGAGGTTCTTTACTTTATTCCCCTCGATAAGGATTGTGAGCTTCACCGGGTCAAGATCACCAATCGGAGTGATCAGCCCAAAAAGTTCCAATTCTTTTCATTGATCGAATTCTGTTTCTGGAACGCTTATGATGACATGACCAACTTCCAACGGAACTTCAGCACCGCCGAAGTGGAGGTTGAAGGCGGCACTATTTACCATAAAACCGAGTACCGCGAACGCCGTAACCATTACGCATTTTACAGTGTTAACCATCCGATTTCCGGATTTGACACGGATCGGGAATCATTTATCGGTCAGTATAACGGCTTTCATAACCCCCAGGTGGTCGTTGCCGGCCGTTCCTCCAATTCAGTGGCGGACGGATGGACTCCTGTGGCCTCGCATCATCTGGAGATCAACTTGGCCCCCGGAGCTTCACAAGAACTGATCTTCGTTTTGGGTTACATCGAAAATGAGCTGGAAGCCAAGTGGGAGAAACCCGGAATCATTAACAAAGCCAAAGCCCGTGCCATGTCGGAGGCCTTTAGCCGTACCGATCAAGTTGACCGGGCCTTTGCCGAATTGCAATCCTATTGGCAACAAGTACTCGGGGTTTATCAGATTCAAGGCGGCGATGAACGGCTGGGCCGGATGGTGAACACCTGGAACCCCTATCAATGTATGGTTACATTTAATCTTTCCCGAAGCGCCTCTTATTTCGAATCCGGAATCGGCAGGGGAATCGGTTTTCGTGATTCCAATCAAGATTTGCTTGGTTTCGTTTCCTTGATACCGGAACGCGCCCACGGCCGGATTTTGGATTTGGCCGCCACTCAATTCCCGGACGGCAGTGCCTATCATCAATATCAACCCCTTACCAAAAAGGGTAACTCCGATATCGGCAGCGGTTTTAACGATGACCCGCTATGGCTGATCTATGCGGTTATCGCCTATATTAAAGAGACCGGCGATTTTTCCATTCTCGATGAAGCGGTGCCGTTCAACAATGACCCGGCGAATACCGCCTCCTTAATGGAGCATCTCCGCCGTTCCCTGAGTCATGTTACAGCCAATTTGGGTCCCCACGGTTTACCCCTGATCGGCCGGGCCGATTGGAATGATTGTCTCAATCTTAACTGCTACTCGAACACACCGGATGAGTCCTTCCAGACCTGTACCAATAAGGACGGGAAAACCGCCGAATCCGTATTTATCGCGGCCATGTTTGTGGATATTGCCCCGGAATATGCCGCACTCTGCCGTCGTCTCCATCTGGAGAGGGAGGCCGAGACGGTTTTAGCCGCAGCGGACCAATTACGTCAGGCGGTAATGAAACACGGCTTCGATGGCGAATGGTTTCTCCGGGCATATGATGATCGCGGCGCCAAAGTGGGAAGCCATGAAAACGAGGAAGGCCAAATCTTCATTGAACCCCAGGGATTTTGTGTGATGGCGGGGATCGGGATTGCAGAAGGTTACGCCCAAAAAGCCCTGGACTCGGTGAAAAAGCGTCTTGATACCGCCCATGGCGTCCGGCTGGTCAATCCGGCCTATGCCTCCTACCATCTAGAGTTGGGCGAGATCAGTTCTTACCCGCCGGGATACAAGGAGAACGCCGGGATCTTCTGTCATAACAATCCCTGGATCATGATCGCCGAGACCATTCTCAACCGACCGGATCGGGCTTTCGAATATTATAAGAAGATTGCCCCGGCCTACCGCGAGGAGCTCAGTGACCTGCACCGAATGGAGCCCTATGTTTACTCGCAAATGATCGCCGGCTGCGATGCCAAAAACCACGGCCAAGCCAAAAACTCCTGGCTGACCGGGACAGCTGCCTGGAACTATCTGGCGATCACTCAGTATATTTTGGGAATCAGGCCTGACTTCGATGGTTTACGGATCAATCCCTGTCTCCCGGCGGAGATCGGAGAAGTCGAGATCACCCGGAGATATCGCGGTGTCACCTACCGGATCCGGATTGAGAACCGCCGCAGCGGCAATTATCGTTTAACCGTCGCCGGTAAGGAAATTCCGGATCATGATAATCTGATCCCATATCGTTCCGATGAAAAAACTGTCGATGTATATTGCGAAACTTGAGGCGAATCTAAATGCCGTCAACCCTCTATGATGTAGCCAAACTGGCCGGGGTTTCTCCCAAAACCGTTTCCCGGGTGCTCAACGAGAGCCATCTGGTCTCCGGTACCACCCGGAAACGGGTAGATGATGCCATTCGGGAATTGGACTATCATCCCAATGCCATCGCGACCAGTCTAAAGAAACAGCGTTCCAACATCATCGGTTTCATGGTCCCTTACGGTTCGGACTTTGTCTTTCAGGATCCTAATATGATGGAACAGCTCCGCGGAGTTCACGATCTTCTGACACAGGAAGGGTATGAAGTGATCGTCTCCGCCCCGGTCTACAAGAAAGAAGCCTTTACCGAGACGCTGCGCTTGGTGAAACACCGGAATGTCGACGGAGTGATCCTCTATCCTTCGGCCGGGATTGAACAGATCATTCATGAGTTTAAGGTGAAAAATTTTCATTATGTAACGCTGGGAACCTGTTACTCCGAACAGAAGCACAACTTTGTAGAACTTGATGTAACCCCCGGCGCCTATATGGCCGCCAAACATTTGATCTCATTGGGTCACCGCGAGATCGGCCTAATCAACAAGCCCAGCAGTTTCTTTATTTACGGCAAAGATGATCTATTGACCGGTTACCGCACCGCACTCGAGGAACAGAAACTTCCATTCCAGTCTCGGTTAGTCCGGGAAGGGGATTATACCTTTAGTGGAGGTTATCAAGCCTTTCAAATCCTCTATGACTTCAACCCCAAGCTCACCGCGGTGATCTGTGCCAGCGATCCGATGACGTATGGCGTGATCAAGGCCATTCAGGATATGGGGCTTCAGGTTGGCAAGGATATCGCGGTCGTTGCCGGTGATAATCTGCCATTAACCCAGAAGTTATTCCCGGATATCAGCTGTATCAACAATCCCGCCTACCAACAGGGCAGTCTGGCCGGGAAAATCCTCACTACAGTCATCCGGGAGGGCCACGATATTCCAGGGGTCACGCTAAAAACCGATTTTACGGTCCGGGGCCAAGTCCCCCGGTTTTAACCCCAAAGCATACGTGGAGATTCCCTATTTTTGATCAAGCGAGGTTGATAACGATGAACCAAGGGAAATACGGCTATTTCGACATCGAGAACCGGGAGTACGTCATCACCGATCCCCAAACCCCTACGCCGTGGATCAACTATTTGGGGGACGGCGGTTACGGCGGGATCATCTCCAATACCGGAGGCGGATATAGTTTCGATTCCGACCCCCGCGCGAAGCGTGTCTTACGATACCGTTACAACGCCATTCCCGAGGATCAGCCGGGACGGTACATCTATTTACGCGACGATGATTCCGGTAAATTTTGGTCGGCCACCTGGCAACCGGTGAAGGCTGAATATGATATGTATCAATGCCGCCATGGGCTGGGCTATACTGAAATACTCCAAAACAATCAAGGCATCTCAAGTCACATCCGTTACTTCGTTCCCCGGGGCAAAAAGTGGGAGATATGGCGGCTCAAGCTTCATAACCCAAGCGATCGCCCCCGGCAGCTCAGTGTCTTTACCTATGCCGAGTTTTCCTTCTTTGATGCTGTGAAAGACCAACAGAACGTGGACTGGGTACAACAGATCGGCCAGGGAGAGTACGAGGCCAACTTCATCTTTTGGAATGCCTTCATGAAGACTTGGGATTACACTTTCATGGCCACAAGCCTGCCACCCGACTCCTTTGATACCAGCCGCGACAGTTTCGTCGGACGCTATCACGATCTGAACCGGCCGTTGGCAGTTGAAAGCGGGCGCTGTTCAGGCAGCATCGCCCACCGCGGCAACGGAGTGGGAGCTTTCTGCCACCGGATCCACTTGGCCCCGGGTGCCGCCACTGAACTCATCTATTGTCTGGGGGTTACTCCATCCAAGGAAGCCATCCGGTCGGAGGTGGAGCCGCTCCTTAATTCCCATACCATTCAGGAGCTTTTCACGGAATTAAAGGGAAACTGGCGGAACTATTTGGACTCTTTCCAGGTAGAGACCCCGGATCCGGATCTCAACCTGATGCTGAATACATGGAACCCCTATCAATGCAAAACCACTTTTAACTGGTCGCGCTTTGTCTCATTGTACCAACTGGGAGTCGATCGGGGCATGGGATTGCGGGACAGCGCCCAGGATATCCTGGGTGTGTTGCACGCCGTACCGGAACAGGCGAAACAGCTTTTGATTATGCTTTGTCAATGCCAATTCGCGGACGGTCATGCCTATCACCTTTTTTATCCGCTGACCGGCGAGGGCAGCATGGGAGAGGCCCAGGGCGGCAAGTACAATTGGTACTCCGACGATCACCTCTGGCTGATCGAGGCCACCGTCGCTTACCTTAAGGAGACCGGTTCCTTTGAGTTGTTGCAGGAGTCTATCACATACGCCGAGAAGGATCGGCAAGGGACCATCTGGGAGCACCTGGTCCGCTCGATCGATTTCACCTGCGGCCATCTCGGGGAGCACGGCATTCCCCTGAACGGCTTTGCCGATTGGAACGACGCCCTAAATCTGGATCGAGGCAAAGGCAAGGCCGAATCGGTCTGGACCGGGATGCTCTTCTGCAGGGAACTGGGGCTCATGGCGGAACTCGCCGCTTATCTGGGAAAGAACTCCGACGCGGCAAAATTTGAACAATTACGGGACCAAACCAAGGAAGCCATCAACCGCCACGCCTGGGATGGAGAGTGGTATCTCCAAGCCTTTGACGATGATGGAATGAAAGTAGGCTCCCATGCCTCTCCGAATGAAGAACAGATTTACCTTAACCCGCAATCCTGGGCGGTTCTTTCCGGTGTGGCCCCCGGGGAAAGGGCGCGACTCGCCCTGACAAAGGCGGAGGAATTTCTGGGAACCGACATGGGATTGGTTCTGCTATTCCCGGCTTATAAGGCGTTCCGTTCCGACCGGGGAGGAGTCACCACCTACCCTCCCGGGGCCAAGGAAAACGCCGGCATCTTCGTGCATACCAACCCCTGGTTCATCATCGCCCAGATGCTTGTGGGAGAGAATGACTCGGCCTACAATAACTACCGTAAGATTCTGCCGGTATTGAAGAACGCCATTCCCGACCGGCATCAGGTCGAACCGTACGTCTATTGCCAAAATATCTTGGGTAAAGAACATCCCGGGTTCGGTATGGGAAGAAATTCATGGCTGACCGGTACCGCGGCCTGGGCCTATCTGGCTGGTACCCAGTACCTCTTGGGAATCCGCCCCCAATACGATGGTCTGATGGTAGACCCGCACCTGCCGAAAGGTTGGTCGGAATGCACGGTTTGGCGGCGTTTCCGTGGTGCTGAGCTTGAGATACGGTACACTCTTTCCCAACAGTCCGCCTGCCGCTGGTACTTGGATGGAGAACCCTTGGAAAAACCGGGTTTCATTCCGATAGAACGCCTTAAAAACGGGGGACGGCACCAGATCGAGGTCAAGTGAGCGTTATCGTACCCGCAGCCACCTCATTCTGAAGATTTTCATAATCCAATAACAATTGAATGAAACAATCGACAACGGCAGGGTCAAATTGTGT
>DASVMB010000025.1:0-3184 GCA_036384575.1 Bacillota bacterium | reverse complement strand
CTTCTCATCCTAAAATACCTCCGATCAACATGACGATACCCTGGTAAACATAAAAGACACCGGCAATCACCGCCGTATATTTACCTACTGTTGCAAAGACCGTTTTTTGTCTCATAACCCCCAGGAACGGCAAAGGGAGCAAATATAAGGTCGTACCCAGGAAAAACATGAAAAAATAGCCCACACTCCCTGCCAGGCTTTTGGTGGCCATCGCCTCCGTAAATGCCAATAAAAATGGGGGACATAGATTAATCCCGGTTAAAAAGCCGAAAACCAGTGGCATCCAGGCCACAAAGTCCAACTGATGTACAGGGGCTAAGCCCATTCCGATGCGCGATAAAAAGCCTGACGCCTTTTCTGCCGCACAAAATGATTTGGTTGCGGTGAACCCGAAAAACATCAACAAGACGGCGAGAATAATATCGGCTAAACCGAAAAGAACCATCCTGAAACCGTTGTTACCGGTGAAGAACCCATGAACCAGCCAGGCAAGAAAACCGAATAGCAGGTAACCGAATAAACGGCCGGCGCAAAACCGGGCGACCGACAAGAAATTCCGGCGCAGATCACCTCCTCTCCCCAACAGATAGGGAACGAGGATTGGACTGCAGTAGCCAAGGCATACCGTTCCGGTGGACAAACCCAAAAGAAAGCCGGTCATTTTCCTTGCAACGCTCCTTTATACATCAATGATTATCCGCGAGTATCCGTAAATCCACGACATTTCCCGGAGATTCGCCGTTTTTACCACAAACTCAGTTTCTTTCATTGTACAAAACACCACAGTTTCCGGCATCAGCCTTGGAACTGATTTGAAAACAAAAAAGGTAGGAGATTTCTCTCCTACCTTCGAAGGAATGACTGACTTTATCAAAAAAGGAACCTTGAATCAATCGGTATGGATCCGAATACTGATCTCTGTTCCCGACCCGGGTACGGAGCTGATCGAGAATTCCCCTTGATTCTGCCGTGCCCGTTCCCGCATCATTTCCAACCCCAGATGACCTGATTGGACAGAAGCCGTGTCGAAACCGCCCCCGTTGTCCCTGACGGTTAACACGAGTTCTGCGGCGTTCCGTTTCAATTCCACAGCGGCCTTGGTCGCCCGGGAATGTTTGACGATATTGTTTAGGGCTTCTTGAAGTATCCGATACAAAGCCAATTGAGTTTTTTCGGAAATCCGCTCGTCAGAGCCGCGAATCTGGCAGACCAGATTCAAGTTGTAGCGAGTCTTATATAAATTGGCCAGGCTTTCAACCGCCTCGAAAAAACCCTTCTCCGCCAAGGCCGGTGGCCGGAGCCCGTAGATCATCAAGCGCATCTCCGTCTGAACGTCCCCGACCATCTCCTTCAAATGGCCGATGACCCGGCGGACCTGCTCCGGATCATGCTCCAAAAGGGAATCGAGTGAACTCAGGGTCAGGTTGATTCCGAAAAGGTTTTGAGAGACCGAGTCGTGCAGTTCCCGGGCGATCCGGTTCCGTTCCTCGAGCACGGCCAGTTCCCGACAGCTCTTTTCAAGCCGGAGCCGCTCCTCGATCTGACTGGCATTAGCCAATAACAAACCGGTCATCACCGAAACAACCCCTACTCCTAGGCTGATATAGAAGATTTCATCACGAGAGAAATCAGTCAGAGAAAAAAAGATCCCGAAATTTACGGTAACTTCATAAAAGATGGCGACACTCATCAGATAATAGAAGATTATGTCCGGGAAGATCAACCACCTTTGAAACCTAGCCGGCAGTATACTTAGGGTTCTGGCAAACAATGAACAGACAAAGGAGATCAAGATACCAATGGTGATTCCGAACAACACCGCCTGTATCAAAAAGATCGGAGTCAATGAAGACTGCGAGACTGTGAATAGGAAGGTTAGGGAGATCGCAATTCCGGCCAGAGCACCCTTCAATGAATCCCGCAATACATCAATCATTAATTTTTTCATCGTTCACCCGCCTAGCAATCTGGTCTCGATGGCCTTGATGACTGCCTGCGTCCGATCACTGACTTCCAATTTTTGCAGGATATTGCTGACATGAGTCTTCACAGTCGTTTCCGAGATCGAAAGATTTCTGGCAATCTCCTTGTTGGAGTTGCCCTTAACCAATAACCCCAGCACCTCCCGTTCCTTCTGGGTTAACGGTTCAACCATGGGCTGGGGTCGGCTCACCCGTTGCATCAGTTTTTTGGCAATCCGCGGATGCAATACCGGTTCCCCATCCCGGGCCGCCATGATTGCTTCCAGTAATTTTGGGGGCGGCGAGTCCTTCATCAAATAACTGAGCGCCCCGGCTTCAATCGCCGCCATGACTTCCTCATCTTCACAGAAACTAGAGAGGATGATGATCCGGGTGAAAAGTCCCTGCTCTTTCACGGCCTTGGTTAACGCGACACCGCTCATCCCCGGAAGATGCAGATCCACCACTGCCACATCCGGTTGGAGCCGTAGCATCTCGGTGAGGGCTGTCTCTCCTTCCGCGGCTTCACCCACGATCGCGATTTCCTTCTGTGCGCCGAGATAGGTCTTGAGCCCCTCCCGAACAAAAGGATGATCGTCAACGATATATAGATTAATCAGGACTACCACCTCTTTGCTGCCCCTAAAATACGTCATTTCGGTTTTCCGGGAAAAAGCCTCTGGAGTCAAGATCCATTATACAAAAAAACTGTCCATCAAGGATCGGCCCTTGGCGGGGCCGGCGTAAGACAAAAAGGAGGAGTTCCACTCCTACTTTCGGAGGAGTCGTAAAGACTTAATCTCAGCTTGCTTTTGAAAAATCAAATCTCTTACCAAGTTCCATGACTCGAAACGATTGCCGGGGATATGTGTTCTGCAGAAACATCACAAAGTTCTCTACCTTCTCGTCGTTCACCGGGAACATGCCGTAATGCATCGGAATCAAGAGCCTGGCGCCGCTAGCCGCCCCCAGATCCGCGGCTTCCTTGAATTTCATATTGGATATGAATCCGCGCCGCAGCCGGTCCGGATCACCACCGTTGATCGGAAGAAGAGCGATATCAATCTGATTCTGAGCCAATGTTTCAGCCAGTCCTTCATAGATGATGGTATCTCCAGCATGGTAAATCGTAACCCCGTTCAGATGAATGATGAATCCCAAGTAAGGATAACTGCCGTCACTGGTACGATCGAACTCGAGGTGCTTGGCCGGTATGGCGTCCA
>DASVMB010000024.1:0-5868 GCA_036384575.1 Bacillota bacterium | reverse complement strand
TGTTGGCCAATATCATATGCGGGCTTGTGTTTTCGTAAACCTCTTGAATCGTTTCCGCCAAACGTTCCAGATTATGTTTTAGAAGGTATTCGACAGCTCCGGCATAAAAGGCCTCTTCAACTAATGCTTTGTCAAAATGGGAAGTTACCACAATTATTTTCGTATCAATATCCTGTAAAATTTCGTCTATGGCATTTATCCCATCAAAATCATTATTTGATAAATTCAAATCCATCAATATGATATCCGGGTGCTCACTTTTTGCCAGCTCAATCCCTCTGTTAGCTGTAGTAGCAGCCCCGGTGATTTCGATACTGTCCAATAAACGCAACTCTTGTGAGTAAAGGTCGATCCATTCCGGTTCATCTTCGATAATCAGCATTTTTATTTTCATTTAAATACCTTCATAATCAAATAAAAAATTAATCACGCGCTATTTCGAACATTCATAATATAAGATTACATTTATATAATTCTAGTTTATTCCAATTAATCCTTTAAAATTTCAGGTATTATCTTGGTATAGCACCCATCTCCAGGTAAAGAATGGTATCCGAGGATTCGGCGAGAGGTACCAAAAAAATATCGGACCCCCGTAATTTGTATATCGTTGTATAATTTTATCAGCCAATCATAGGATGGTAAGTACTTTGCCGAATGGGAGACATAAGATGCTTGACAAACATAGTACCCGATTTGATAATTATCAGATGGCAGCTACCCTGGAAAAAGAGATCACCTTGGCCCGGCGGATGATGGAAAAACTTTGGAATGAACGGGGATACACTGATAAGGCAGTTTTAGATGCCAGCATAAAGGTTGATACTTTGCTGAACAGGTATGAACAACTCAAAGAAAATGATATAATTTATTGATTGTCGGTACCTTATTGATCAATAAGAACAGCTTCATCATAAGGTATTTGAAACGCGGGGGGAATCAAGTGGGCCGGGAAATCGAGCGGAAATTTCTGGTGAACGGAACGTGGTACCGGGATTCATCCGGATGCAGCCTGATCAAACAGGGTTATCTGTGTAATCAAACCGACAGGGTAGTCCGGGTCAGGGTAAGCGGCAGTCGGGGATTTATCACCATCAAGGGCAAAACAGCGGGTCTCACGCGACCTGAGTATGAGTATGAGATCCCGTTGCCAGACGCGGAAGAGATCCTAAAAGGTTTATGCGGCGGGACCCTGATTGAAAAAAAACGTTATCTGCTTGAATATCAGGGCTTTACCTGGGAAGTCGATGAGTTTTTAGGCGCCAACCAAGGGCTGGTTGTGGCCGAGATCGAGCTGGCGGAGGAGACGACCGCTTTTCCCAAGCCGGAGTGGATTGGCGCGGAGGTAACGGGCGACCCCAGGTATTTGAATGCCAATTTGATTAAGAAGCCTTACCTTAAATGGTAATTCGTGCGTTAGGCGCATTCTTCATTTCAATACTTGACATCGGTTGATTGTTCGATTATTATAGAACTATGGAAACGGCAGAATTAGCTAAGGTTTTTAAAGCTCTTGCCAATGAACAACGTTTACACCTCTTCAAACTTTTGTATGAATGGAGCGGTTTGGAGGATTCCCCGGAATCGGGCTATGTTTCCTGCGACGGCGTGGAGAAGTGCTTCACCAAAGCTTGTTGCTCATTGGATTTATCCCGTTCCACCATATCTCATCATTTAAAGGAACTCCAAAATTCGGGACTCATTACCTTTACCCGGAATGGCCAATGTTTTGTTTGTAAAATCAATACCGAAGTGTTGAATGAGATTCGGAATTTCTTAAAGTAAATTTTTTTATCGCGATTGTTCGATTGTTTAGAAACTCTTTGATTGTCGAACTCTAGAATGATTCTGTGAGGTGGAACCCATGAACCGGAACTTTTCTAAAAACCTCGCCTCATTTAGCGGTCCGGATCAAGCGCGGTTACTGCTGGACGGTAATTGGGGCCTGGAGAAAGAATCACAACGGATAACAAACTCCGGGGACTTGGCGCTAACCGGTCATCCCGCCGTATTTGGCAATAAGCTTACCAATCCCCATATCACGACCGACTTCGCGGAGAGTCAGATCGAGTTGATCACGCCGCCGTTCCGCAATATTGAAGATACATATCGCGCTTTAGAAACTCTTCAAGCGGAGGTGGAAGCGGGAATCGGCCCGGAGCTTTTATGGCCGCTCAGCATGCCGCCGCGGCTCCCCGCTGAAGAGGATATTCCGATTGCCGTATTTCCGGACACCTTGGAGGGCAGGGAAAAAGCGGTCTACCGCCGTGGGCTGGCACTGCGGTATGGCAAAAAAATGCAGATGATCTCCGGTATTCATTATAACTTCTCCTTTGGTCCGGAGATGATGGACTATTTGTTCCGGGTTTTTGGAAAAGGCCGCAGCAAAAGAGATTTTGCAGATGAACTGTATTTCGCTGTGGCCAGAAATTTTTTTAGATATCGTTGGCTCCTGATCTACCTTTTTGGAGCCTCACCTTCGGTCGACGTAAGTTACGATTCGGTAATTGCAAACCAGCTAAGGGCCGTGGCGGCTTGTTGCCCGGGGCAGTTTGCCGAAAGCTTTCATACCATGATGGATTATCCACGGTATACGACTTCGCTCAGGGTAAGCAGTTTTGGGTATGCCGGTCCCGTCCCTGAGAACGGAGGCATATCCTCTTATCTCAAAAGTCTGGCGGATTATATCAAGGTTTTACGCGGTTTATTGGGTACCAAGTCCCAAACCCATTCGAAACTAGGAATCTATCAAAAAGGCGTTCAGATGCAATTGAATGATAATGTTCTGCAAAAAGAGAGTGAATTTTATTCTCCCATCCGTCCGAAGCAGATCCTGAATTCCGGAGAAACCCAGTTAGAAGCCATAGAACAAAGAGGTGTGAAATATCTTGAGGTTCGGATCCTGGACCTAAACCCCTTTGAATCTTTAGGAATCAATATGGAAGAACTATATTTCCTGCAAGTATTTATGCTCTTCTGCCTCTTTGAAACTGGCGGGCCCCTTTCCAAGGCTGAGTATGATCAGGCCAACCGCAATCATCAACTGGTATCTTTATTGGGAAGAAGGCCGGGACTTAAACTGTTTGACTTCCGGCAGGGTCCGATCTTATTGCAGGACTGGGGCAGGCAACTGTTTTTTAAGCTCGGGCAGATCGCGGATTTGCTGGATAAAGCCGTAGGTGCCGGTCAATATCAGGCCAGCGTCAATGCGGAATTTCAGAAGATAAATGATATTTCCTTGCTTCCCTCGGCCCGGATTCAAAGGGAGATGGAACAGGGACACCTGAGTTTTTTGGAATTCGGCCTGCACAGAGCGGCCGTTCATCGGGGAGAATCTCATCGTGTAATGACACAAACGGTATAAGGAGGGTTTATCAATGAATGAAGAGTATGAGGGGATGGAGCTTTCCACCCGGGTCTTGATTGACGAAGCGTTACGGCGCGGGATCAGTGTAGAAGTGCTCGATAAAAACGATAATACGATTCGCCTCCGGAAAGATTCCCATATCGAATACATCAAGCAGGCCACCAAAACTTCTGCCGACAGTTATATCGCACCGTTACTCATGGAAAACAAACAAGTTACCAAGCAGATCCTCAGGGAAAGCGGGATCAAGGTACCGGAGGGTGTAACGGTACATTCGGTGGCCGAAGCGGAACAGGTGTATCCGAGTTTTTCGGGAAAGGCGTTTGTCATCAAGCCGAAATCGACCAACTTCGGCAAAGGCGTGAAGATCATCAAAGCCTGTCAAAGCCGGGAGGACTATTGCCATAGTGTAAAGGAGGCCTTTCAATACGACCATGAGATCTTGATCGAAGAATTTGTGCCCGGCAAGGAATACCGTTTTTTGGTGATTGGCGATGAAGTACCCGCCGTTTTACATCGTGTTCCCGCCAATGTTAAGGGAGATGGAATTCATACCATCGAGGAACTCGTAGCGGAAAAGAACCAAGATCCGTTACGGGGCAAAGGGTATGTTACTCCCCTGGAAAAAATCAATTTGGGTGCGGAGGAAGCTGCTTATCTTAAGTTACAGGGCAGGGATTTTCATTTCATTCCCCAAAACGACGCAACCGTCTATTTACGGGAAAACTCCAACATCAGCACCGGCGGGGACAGCCTTGACTTTACCGATATTATTCCCGAAGGCTACAAAACTATCGCTCTAGCGGCGGCCCGTGCCGTAGGTGCCAAAATCTGCGGGGCGGATATCATCATTCAAGATCTTGCCGCGGAAC
The DNA here is from genome assembly GCA_036384575.1 of Bacillota bacterium. GTDB lineage: Bacteria > Bacillota > UBA4882 > UBA8346 > UBA8346 > DASVMB01. The sequence continues at coordinate 1,629 of DASVMB010000024.1, read as the reverse complement.
CGACAGAAAGGAATTATCGTGTGATTGAGCTTAATTTTAATCCGGCATTGCATATCCATGATTTTCCTTTTCAAGGCCAAAACCGGCGTGTGGAACAGAAGGTCCTCGACCTGTTGGGGTTTTAAGAACTGCATAACCCTTCAAAGCATTAGTTCCGGACAGCCTAGTCCGGGATATCAAGGAGGTTGTCATGGATCATTCGGATCAAATGAAGTCCGGGTCTTATTGGACCGGGATCAGCCGTGCCTTTCGGGAACTGCGATATCTGGGAGATGATTTTCGCAACGCATATCATAAAGATCCGGCCCTGCGGGGCAAACCTTTAGCCCTGCTCGAACTGATTACATATCCGGGACTGTGGGCGATTAGTATGCACCGGATGGCGCATCTGCTTTATCAGATCAAGGTACCCTTCATTCCCAGGCTCATATCCCAGGTTTCCCGTTTCCTGACCGGAGTGGAGATCCATCCCGGTGCCCGGATCGGCAGGGGCTTTTTTATCGATCACGGCCATGGGGTAGTCATCGGGGAGACCGCCGAGATCGGTCATGATGTGCTTCTGTTTCATCAAGTCACCCTCGGCAATGCGAGTGTTGCTGCGACCGGCAAACGCCATCCCACCATCGGCGATCAGGTGATCATCGGCGCCGGGGCAATGATTTTAGGACCAATCACCGTGGGGGATCATTCACAAATCGGCGCGGGCAGCATTGTCACCAAAGATGTGCCTTCTCATTCATTGGTTGTCGGCAATCCGGGACAGGTTATCAAGCGGTTTGGAGTAAAAATTGTAGCGCCCGGGTGCGGCGAAAGGCAACAGGCAATAGGCGTGAGGCATGAGGCGTGAGTATTAGATCAGGCAACAGGCAATAGGCACGAGAGGCAGAAAGCTCGTAAAACTGTGGTTTTGAAAGGGTGCGCGCCAAATTTGTTGGCGAGGTCGCCTTCCGTAGAAGGCGCGCCCTGCCGGGGACTAGCGTCCGGAACGGACGCTCTGGTGCCCCCGGTAATCTTTCTTAAAATTCCCCTCCTCGAGGTCGCGCTTTCCGAAGCGCTCGGGTTAGGGGAGGTTGGCCTTCATTTTTCTTTCGATTGGCAAAGGCGCATGCAATTCTATGAAAACAGCAGAGAAGTTAATCTAAATTTGCTTTATTGAGATAGGCGTAGGCAAGAGGTGTGAGGCACTGGAAAAGTGAAAGGGGGAAAAGTCAAATCAGGATGAGAACTGTATGGCTTTACTGAAGCTTTAACCCTAAAACCTCAAAACCCTGTTCATTAAAATGACGATCAAAAGTAAATGCAAGATCGATATTGTTTTGATGCATCGTAACAAAAGAGTCAATGGAGTAGGGCGTGCAAGTCGATGCTTTCTTCGTGGATTGAATCGCCGCCCAGGTGAATGATGAAATTTCGATATCACCGCCAGAACAGTAAGTTTCATATCAGAATAGCAGTATGGAGGGAATTTTTTTTTTGCGACGAAATATTTACTCAACTTTCGCAGATCAAATTAGGCAAATAAAGCTTGATATAATTGGGTAAACCGGCAAACCAATTAAGAAGTTGACAATCAATGAATTTACGGATCTTTTGGCAAACATTCGCTGAAATATCCGCTAACAAATCCAA